>JAQUQY010000110.1 GCA_028715865.1 Syntrophales bacterium | reverse complement strand
CGCCACCGTTAGCAATCGAAGCGGCGGGAAGGCTGCTTTTTTCGCGATAAATTTCAGAGCGTATTTGAAGCTCCAGAAGGTTGCGGGATGCCTTGGATAAATCAAAAGAACATTCATGGCGATACCTCTGCCTGTCTTAGCGTAACCTTTTTTCCCCCTCGGCGACAATTTTAGAGAAATCGGCAACCCGGAAAAAGAGTTCCGCAAGACGTGAAAGCAATGACAGTCTGTTTTTTCTAACCACCTCATCGTCGGCCATTACGAGAACCGACTCGAAGAAGGCGTCAACGGGCTTCCTCAGGCGAGCCATGGCCGCAAGGGCGTTCCCGTAGCTGCCTGATTCGAGTGCCTTTTCAGCCTCTTCGCTGATTTCGAGGTAGGACAGGTAAAGATTCCGCTCATCATCGGATTCAAAGCGCCCTTCGTCCACGGTTCCGCCAGCGAAATCCTTAAGAATGTTGACCACCCGCTTGAAGGCCACCACCAGGGGTTCGTAGTCGGGATGGCTTCTGAAGGCTTCAACCGCCTCTATCCGCGCCATGGCGTCAACAAAATCAGTCGCTTCGATATCCAGAACGGCATCCACGACGTCGTATGCGCGGCCCTGCGAGATAAGCTGATTTTCAAATCGAGCCTTGAAGAAATCAAGGACATCACTCCTGACATCCTTGGCTGGGCGCTTGAGAAGGGACGTCATCGTTTCCAGGCTGCGGTCGACCATTTCGTCCAGGGTAATCCGCCAGCCCTTGTTCAGGATAATGTTGATTATACCCAGGGACTGCCGCCGCAGCGCGTAGGGATCGGCGGTTCCCGTGGGAACGAGGTTTACGCCGAAGCAGGCGGTGATGGTGTCGATCTTGTCGGCGATGCTTACAATGGAGCCCGCGTCGGTTGCCGGAAGGGCTCCCCCGGCCTGCACCGGAAGATAGTGTTCGTAAATGGCCTCGGCCACCAGGGGGTCCTCGCCCTGAAGGAGAGCGTATTCCCGTCCCATTACACCCTGAAGTTCCGGGAATTCGTAAACCATCTGGGTTTCAAGGTCGCCCTTGCAGAGAAGCGCCACTCTGTCAACAACCTCCGCCAGTTCCGGGTTGACTCTCCCCGCGATGAAGGATGCCAGTTCGCGAAAACGCATTACCTTTTCATGGGATGTTCCCATGAGGCTGTGAAAGACCACATGCTTGAGGTCTTCAAGACCTTTTTCGAGAGGTTTTTTTCGATCTTCCTCGAAGAAGAAGCGAGCGTCAGCCAGACGGGCCCGCAGAACCTTCTCGTTTCCCGCGGCAACGACGGCGGGATTCCGGGCCACCGTGTTGTTTACCGTAATGAAGTGGGGCAGCAGGTTTCCATTGCCGTCGGTGACGGCGAAATATTTCTGGTGTTTCATCATGGAAGTGATGAGAACCTCCCGGGGCAGATCCAGGTATTCCCGGTCAAAGGTTCCGGAAACAACGGAGGGGTATTCGATAAGAAAGGTGATCTCCTCCAGGAGAGTTTCGTTTTCCAGGATATTTCCGGAAAGTTCTTTCGCCGCCTTTTTCGCTTCATCCCTTATTAACTGTTCGCGCTCCTTCGGGTCGACGATAACAAAGTGTTCCCTGGTTTTGCGCAGGTACTCTTCCAGCGAAGCCACCCCGAACTCTCCTGGACTCATGAAACGGTGGCCGCGGCTTGCCTTTCCGCTTTCGATGTTTTCTATCCTGAAGGGTATCACCTCTCCGCCGAAGATGGCCAGTATCCAGTGAAGGGGACGGGCGAAACGAAGCTCAAGGTCCATCCATCGCATGGACTTCTGAAAGGGGATTGATTTTATGAAATCTGGAAGAAATGAGGCCAGTATGGCTGACGTGGGTTCACCGGTTATATGCTTCCGGGCGGCCAGGTACTCGCCCTTGTCGGTGGAAACCCGGTTAAGTTCGGAAACGTCGATTCCCTGGCCACGGGCAAATCCCAGGGCGGCTTTCGTAGGCGCGCCATTTTCATCAAAAGCAGCCCTTACGGCGGGCCCCAGCTTCTCCTCGACCCGATCCTCCTGATGTTCAGCCACATCACTAACGGCAAGGAAGATTCGGCGCGGCGTCGCCATTGCAGTTACGGCCCCATGGCGTATGTGAAGCCTCGAAAGCTCCTCCGTAATTTTCCTTTCCATGTGGCCCAGGGCTCTCGGAAGAAAGCCCGCCGGTATCTCTTCGGTTCCTATTTCAAGAAGCAGTTCCTTGCCCATTTATAATCCTTCACATTTAAACCCTTGCAGGGTGATATTAACGAGCGCCTTTAATTCCAGCCTTTTTACCTTCTGTCACGGGGTTTTCCACCTGCCCATCAGGGGATGGCCCATGTCCTGCCGCTGTTTCACGTAAGCCTCGGCGGAAAGCCGGGCAAGGGCTCGTACACGCCCGATATAGCCGGTACGCTCGGTTACGCTGATGGCGCCGCGGGCGTCAAGAATGTTAAAAACGTGAGAGCACTTCAGGCAGTAATCATAGCAGGGCAGGACCAGTTCACGGGCGGCCATTTTCCGGGATTCCGACTCGTACATGTCGAAGAGCTTCCGCAGCATGTCCGTATCGGCGCATTCAAAGTTGTATGTGGAGAATTCAACCTCGCCCCGGTGGTGAACGTCGCCGTAGTTTATGCCATGCGCCCACTGAAGATTGTACACGTTGTCCACATCCTGGAGATACATTGCAATTCTTTCGATACCGTAGGTGATCTCGGCGCATACGGGATTAAGGTCGATGCCGCCGACCTGCTGGAAATAGGTAAACTGCGTTATTTCCATTCCGTCAAGCCAGACTTCCCATCCAAGCCCCCAGGCTCCCAGTGTTGGAGATTCCCAGTCGTCCTCCACAAAGCGTATGTCGTGGTCCAGGGGATCGATGCCAAAGCTTTTTAGCGAATCCAGATAAAGCTCCTGTATGTCCATGGGAGATGGCTTCATTATTACCTGATACTGATAGTAGTGCTGAAGCCTGTTAGGGTTCTCCCCGTAACGTCCGTCTGTTGGCCTGCGTGAGGGTTCCACGTAGGCCACGTTCCAGGGCTCAGGACCCAGGGCCCTGAGAAAGGTGGCGGGGTTGAAGGTTCCCGCTCCAACCTCTATGTCGTAGGGCTGCTGTATTATACAGCCCCGATCGGCCCAGAACCTGTTGAGGGCCATAATCAGATCCTGAAAAGTCACTCCCGCCTCCTTCGCTTGGGTGCTGATATTCGCTAAGCGTCAGCAAGAATTATCACTGCCTAAAAAACCTGTCAAGGCAAAAGGTTGGACGGTTTTTTCCAGCCGGCCTTGACAAACTTCATTTTTTTGCTATAGTGCCGGCATACCCAACCCATGGAATAAAACGGACTTACCATGGCCGTCAAGCGGGCTGTGTGGCCCGGGCGGACTTGAGGTAAGTTATTTCGTTTTTTCCAAAGGGGAGCCATGCCGGAGGCAAGTAGTTGATAAAGCAGAATAAACGGGCCAGTGCCTTCTGGGCCTCAAATTCCATGATTCAAGCGGGGAAGAGAGGTTATTTCAGAAGTAAGGAAGTTTAACTGATTATTCAAACGAAAACACGGCTGCAGGGAAAAAAGTTTCCCGCTGACCTTCTCCTGGGTTTCTAACGGCTCAGGAGGCTTTTACCAGGGAGAAACAGTTAACGTTCATATTCATCTCGGTCAGTTTGTGGTCTAAAAGCTCTTTCGCAAGCGTTTCAAAGGTCTCTTTGTCCTGCCATCCGGTTGCCTGCCCTTGGCGGCAGAGGGTCATCTGTGAAACGGGAAGCGTGTGCGGGTTTAACATACCGGCTCCTCATGATTCCGGCTTGCGAACAGGCTGTCAAAAGGAACATGCACTGCTATTAATCAAAAAATTTTAAGAGTGATTCCGGCTTCCAGGTAGCTTAACCAGGGGTGTTCGAACTCTGTTGCCTGCCGACGCGCAGCCGGCGAGGTCAGCCTGTGCCGCTTTTTTAAGGGGCCTTTGTTCTATGTGCCTATAATTATTATTAATAGTGAGGTTTTCCTTAAGCCTTACAATTCAAAGGACAGGATGAAACAAAATGAATCAGTCAACATCTGTAATTGAATCCAATTTTCCGTCCTTGCCCTTAACAGGAAAAGGCAGGGGGGAATGGAAGCGTCTTGTGAGCGGAAGGCACGGGCGCCGGCTGCGTCGGCTGCTTCATATCAAGGGTGATGAGAGCGACAGGTTGTTTCACCACCTGATTCGACCACGCCTGAGTTTCACCACAAAAAAAATAGAAGCCGCCGGTTCAGGGTCGGTTACCCTTGAAGGTGGAGTGGTTCTGGAAAGCGACAAGCTTTCGAAGGTTCTTGAAGGGTGTCGCCGGGCCGTCTGTTTCGTAGCCACCATAGGACATAAGATAGACAGGAAAATTGAACTGTTAGCCCTTTCCCACCGGTGTTCTGACGAATACCTGGTGGACAGGATCGGTTCGCTGGCCATCGAAGAGTACGTCCATGCCTTTCACCTGGAGATGGCGCAGAGATTTCGGGGCAGGCACCAGGACGCGACGATGAGGTTCAGCCCCGGTTACTGCGACTGGCCGCTGGAGGAGCAGGAGAAAATCTTTTCCATGGTGGATTCAGCACGGATAGGAGTGTCTCTGCTGCCGTCACTTCTCATGAAGCCGCGCAAATCAGTGTCGGGCATTTTCGGAATAGTGGAAGCCGAGGGAGGAAGGCTTCCCGACATATATAACCCCTGTACGCAGTGCGAAGAATGTGCCTGCCATGAGAGGCGCTCGACCCTTTCGCACCATGGAGATAAAGATCACCGTTTCCGCTTCTACCGATTCGGAAGCAATGGAGGAGATGATTCATGAAAATCAAGGATTTATTCGCGGAAAAAAAATGCCTGCTTTCTTTCGAGGTATTTCCCCCCGTGAGAGACGGTAAGATAGACCGCCTTGTTCCAGTCATTGACAAGCTCTCGAATCTCGATCCCGACTTCATGTCCGTAACCTACGGCGCCGGCGGCACTTCCCGTGACATGACCCTGGAAATAGCGGCGCTGATGAAAGAACACGGTACAACTGAAGTCATGGCTCACCTGACCTGCGTGGGCTGTTCGCAACATCAGATTGACGGCGTGCTTCAGGAGCTTAAATCCAAGGGTATAAAGAACATACTTGCCTTAAGAGGCGACCCTCCGGAGGGACAGGAGTGTTTCGAAAAACCGGAAGGCGGGTTTGGCTATGCCTCTGAGCTGGTGGAACACATAAATAAGTACAACTATTTCTGCGTCGGGGTGGCGGGTTATCCCGAGGGGCACATGGAAGCCCCAAGCTTCGAAAAAGACATTGAGAACCTGAAGATTAAAATCGATGCCGGTTCCGATTTCATAATCACCCAGCTTTTCTTTAACAACG
>JAQUQY010000109.1 GCA_028715865.1 Syntrophales bacterium | reverse complement strand
GGTAAAAAGGGAAACCGCAATGGCATAGTCAAAGGTTGTTCCGAACCGCTCCACCTCGAAGGCGTCATTCACCAGCAGATGAGGATTTTTATGGCCCAGTCGCGCCTGTTCGATCTCCCACCGCCCCGCTTCTATGTGCCCCTTCCGTGCCTCGATTCCGTAATAATTACCGGAATCGAGATATTCCATGAAATGAAGTCCGCCCCGCAGTACTCCGCACCCGACATCCAGAAGCCTGTGGTGCGGCATCAGTCCCCTCTGCCTGAGAAAGTCAATCTGGATTTTACCCTTTCTCTCCCAGTCACCGCCCACCCATTGGCGGTGCCTGCCGGTCCTCAGTTCAATTTCCGTCAGAATTCCGGGTTTTTCAACACCCTTCCGCACACCAAGAAACCGACTTACCAAATTGGTGACTCTCTTGACTCTTCGATCATCAATCAGCTGCTCCAGACGCTCTCTCATCTTTCAGCACCTCGTCGTGCGGCTTGCCGTGCCGCGCTTTCTTTCCAAAAAAAGCCGCTGTTTTCCCACCCTCAGGCTGTCTTCGAATCCATCGATTTTCCCGCGGACCCGACACAGCTCCGCTTCCCGGGTTACACCGGCGATTTCCCCGTGCATTCAAATGAGTCAATTGCAGAAATGCATTCCATATGTTCACGCAATGAACTTGCCTATTCTAAAGGCATTTCGGACAGTGTCAAGCATAATTTAGCGAAATTATTTAAAGGATGACAAAAGGGGCAAAAAGATCAAACTGTCAAAGAACAAGAAACATAATGCTTAAGTCGTTAACAGATCGTCATGTCTGTCGTAATGCATGAACCTGACTCTGTGCAGTATTTTGTTTGAAGACACCCGCACAATAGTATAGAATTCACAACATGTCAGAACCGATAAGGCACAACAGCTCGGGGCATTCCGTCCCTCTTAGAGTTTTTTTTTACCGCGACTATCGTCGGTTTCAGGGTGGCCACCTCAAGGTCTCACATTATTTCAATCATTTGCTTGAATCGGAAGGGTTTACACCGATGATTTTTTTCACATCCGAAGACGTTCAGGATGAAATGAGTCCTTTCAGCGGAATTGATCCCAGACACCGACTGGCCTGCTGGAAACCGGAACGGGCCGATGTCATCTTTCTTGCCGGAATGGACTGGCAATCTATTGCCGAAAACCAGCGTCCCCTTTTCCCGCTTCCGGTAATTAATCTGATTCAGGGTGTGCGCCACGCAGACCCGGAAAAACCCTTGTATCAATTTCTTTCACACAGGGCCGTTCGTATCTGTGTAAGCCCCGATGTCCGTTCAGCCATTGAATCAACAGGCCGTGTAAACGGACCCCTTTTCACCATTCCAAACGGACTCGACCTGTCTGACCTGCCATTAGCACCACCTCCAGATGGACGACGTCACCACCTGGTACTCATGGGAGTGAAAAACCGTCCGCTTGCCCGTCATATCTCACAACACCTCCAATTACAAGGCATCGATCATCTGTCAATAACTGAAAAGCTCCCGCGCAGGGAGTTCCTCGGCACCATGGCCGAGGCACGAACCGTCATCCTACTGCCCCTTGCCCAGGAAGGGTTCTACCTGCCAGCCCTGGAAGCTATGGCCCTGGGTTGCACCGTCATATGCCCTGACTGTGTCGGTAACCGCTCTTTCTGCATTGACGGCCGCAACTCCTTTCGACCCGCCTACGATCTGAATGCAATAATGCAAAGCATCAACGACAGCATGACGATGGATGAACAGAGGCGACAAGCCATGGAACAGGCAGCTCGGCAGACAGCGGAAAATCATTCCCTTGAAGAAGAAAAGCAAGCCTTTTTAAGGATTCTGTCAAATATTGACCAGCTTTACCGGGATATACCTTTTTATTCGGCCCGTAATGAAGGTAAGGCACAATGAACCCGAAGAATATTCTCATTACCGGACTGCCCCGTTCCGGCACCACCCTGCTCTGCCATCTTTTGAACAAGGCCGTCAACACCGTTGCGCTCCATGAACCTCTGCCCGTTATGGATTTTCAGAGGGAACTAACCATCGACGGAATCTGTGTACGCATTGATTCATTCTTCGCCGGCACTCGTCGATCCCTCCTGGAAAAAGGGACCGCCCCGAGCCGCCACGTCAACGGCAAGGTTCCAGACAACCCCTTCAATGCGAACCCCGGGGCAGGTGGGCTTCGTAAAAGCATTCAGGACGAGGTTACCCCTATCATTTTTAACAAACCCCTGGATGAAAACATGGTACTTGCCGTGAAGCACACCGCCGCCTTCGCCGCTCTGCTCGACGGTTTAGCCCCGCGCTTTAACTGCTGGGCGGTTGTACGAAACCCGCTCTCGGTGCTCATGTCATGGCAAACAGTGGATATTCCCATCAACCGGGGCCGCATTCCCGCAGCGGAAGCCTTCAGCCCTGAATTGAAAGCCCTTCTGGACGATGAAGAGGACGTTCTCAAACGCCAGATAACCATCCTTCAGTGGCTCTTCGGCCGTTTTGCCGCCTTTCTTCCCCCTGATCGGATCATTCGATATGAAACAATTATTACATCGGGGGGAGCCTGCCTTGCCGGCATCAGCCCCACAGCGGCGGTTTTCAGGGAACCCTTGACATTACAAAACAGAAATCCACTTTACCCGGAAGACCTGTATGAAAAAGTTGGAAAGAAACTGCTTGATTCGCCCGGCCCCGCCTGGCAGTTCTATACTCGGGAGGAAGTTGAAAAAATTATTCATCCTTCCCGGAAGCTCCGCCACAATTCCACCATCAAAGGCTCAGAATCTTTGCGGGTCAATTTCCTTATCATCGGCGCCCAGAAATGCGGCACCTCCGCGCTTGCCCATTTCCTTGCCCAACATCCCGAAATCTGTATACCCTCAAAAAAAGAGCTTCATTTTTTCAACAGCCCGCAATATTCCGAACATCGAGATTCCCACGAAATCGCAAAACTGTATCACCGGCATTTTCCCAACCCCGCCGGACGGAGCCTCACGGGCGAGGCAACCCCGGCCTATGTTTTTCTTCCCTTCGTCCCCCAGCGCGTTCATGCCTACAACCCGGACATGAAGCTTATCTGCCTGCTCCGCGACCCTGCCGCGCGGGCCTGGTCCCAGTACCGCATGGAGCTGGCGCGGGGAACGGAACGGCGGGGATTCTGGCATTCCATTCTGCGCGAGTGGCTCCAATACCGGAGAGACCGGGACAACTACCTGCTTCTCACCAAAAGCAAACCGTTACGCCGGTTCTGCTACCTGGAACGCGGGCTCTACAACCACCAGATTTCCCGCTGGCTCACATTCTTTCACCCATCACAGCTTTTGCTCATCCCGACGGAGGATCTGCGAAACAATCATGAGGCCACTCTGAAGGGCATATACGAGTTCCTGCAGGTCAATGACAGGAAGTTTATGCCGAAAAAAGAAATCATTTTCAGCACTGAAGGAGAGGAATCGCCCGGTTTCTTCACCCGGATCGCGCTGAATCTTTATTTTCGCAGGGACAGGATCAAACTGAAGGAGCTGACGGGGTTGGATTTAAAAGAAGCATGTCTTCAGGAACCTTTGTAAAACGCTTTCACAGCTTCCACCACCCTATACACTTCATCGTCTTTCATTTCATAATACATGGGTAGACGCAAAAGACACTCGCTGATCTGGTCGGTATGAGTCAATTTGCCAGATGAACGGCAGTGCCTACTTCCCATGGGCGACGAGTGAAGAGGAACATAATGGAAAACAGCCCTAATAGAGAACTTCCGAAGATAATCGATCAACCGTGATCGTTCCCCCAAAGATCTTGTAATGATATACATGATATGACCGTTCGAGGTACTTTGATCGGCAATTACTGGAAGGCGGAAAAATCCCTCTTTTTCCATATCCTTGAGACCCTCGATATAAAGACTGAACAGTCTGCGTCGAGCCGTAATGATTTTTTCCGCCATTTCAAGCTGAGCATACAGAAAGGCGGCAATAATCTCACTGGGCAGGTAACTGGAACCAATATCAACCCAAGTGTATTTATCCACCTCGCCCCTGAAGAACCGTTTGCGGTTGGTTCCCTTTTCCCATAGAATTTCAGCACGTTCATACAGTTCAGGATCATTGATGAGCAAGGCCCCGCCTTCGCCGCTGATAATGTTCTTGGTCTCGTGGAAGCTCAGACATCCCAGGTCTCCCATTGTTCCCAGGTAACTGCCCCGGTATGTCGAAAGATGCCCTTGCGCGGCATCCTCGATTACCTTCAAGCCATTTTCACGGGCCAGGGTTACTATTTCGTCCATATTACAGGGCGTTCCCGCGTAGTGCACCGGCACGACAGCCCGGGTCCGGGGCGTCAGGGCTGCTTCCAGAAGACGTTCATCAATATTGAGCGTGTCCGGCCGTATGTCCACGAACACGGGCACCGCCCCTCTCAGCACAAAGGCGTTGGCCGTGGAGACAAAGGTAAATGACGGCATTATTACCTCGTCTCCGGGGCCGATATGGCAAAGCATAGCGCTCATTTCCAGGGCGGCGGTGCATGAGTGCGTTAACAGGGCTCTTGGGGTTCCAAGTACTTTTTCCAGCCAGGTCTGGCATTTGCGGGTGAAGGGTCCGTCCCCGGAAGTCCGGCCGTTGATGAGAACGGCTTGAGCGATATAGAAGAGTTCCTTGCCGGCAATAAAGGGTCTGTTAAAGGGGATGAATTCGTTCATCATTCCTCCCTAATTGGTATTTTTTTATAACGAGCGGGAATGCTCAAGTTTTATCGCCGTAAATTCCATGGGGGTATCCAGCATTACGGGAATACCGCGGAGGACTCCAATCAACCCTGTTGTTTGAAGTACACGGGCCGCTGTAATAAAGCCCTGCTTGCGCGCGCGAAAAACAGGGTCCGTCAGAACGCGCTCGAAGGCCCAAGCGTTCATCCCCCTGTGAAAAGACGGTTGCAGTCCGTAAAAAGCACAAAGCTTCCGTATGCTTCGCACTGTGGTGAAGCGCAATCCTTTCCAGAGCCCCTTATTACGAAGCTGCGGAAAAAAGAACGACGTCCACTCGGGTTTAAATGGTACGAGGGGTATATTGTAATGCGGTTCAAAAGGAACTGTGTAGTTGGGACATCGGTGGATCATAAGGCCGTCTTCCTTCATAATTAGTGACATCACTCGAAAAGCACCTTCAATGTCCCGAAGGTGTTCAAGAACAAAGTACGAAAAAATGAGGTCAAAGGTGCTGTCTCGATTCCCCCCGGGGAAGTCTTCAACACCCCTTTTGATCCACCCTGTGGAGTCAACCCCAAGGATGTTCAACAGGCGCAACCCCGCACGGTGGCGGTCTCCGAAACCATCCGCTCCGGGTTCCAGTGAAATGATATCATACCCCATGGAATGCAAAAGGGCGTACACCAGGCC
>JAQUQY010000108.1 GCA_028715865.1 Syntrophales bacterium | reverse complement strand
TCCTGAACGGCAGCGCCTATGACGCTGGTTACGACGCCTGGCTCCACGACGGCAACCATATTCTCTCGGTCGATTTCGAGGATTCGGTTCATACGCTCCAGGGACAGAACGATGCCGCCGAGGACGGGAACGCATCCGCATGAAAAGCCCGTGCCCCCGCCACGGGGGGTCACAGGGACGCGATGCCTGTTGGCCAGTTTCATGATTTCGGAAATCTCCAGTGCCGTGGCGGGTTTCACAACGGCATCGGGCATTCGGGCGTATTCGGGACCAGCCACTTCGTCGTGGGAGTATTTAATCAACGCTTCCGGATCGCCGAAGATGATATTCTTAGGGCCTGCTATTTCGGCAAGTTCACCCAGGATTTCCCGCGTTAAGGTTCCATATGGCGCATTTTTATCCATTGTAAAATCCCGCCTTTCTTCGGACATTGACAATGTGAGGAAGTAAGCCTGAGTACATAGTCGAATAGTAATGGAAACCGCTTTCAACGTCAAATTCCAGGCCATCACCAGGAAATTCAATTCCGTGACAAAAGTTTAACCTTGTGCTAGAAAACCGCTCACGACAAAGATGGCGCTCCTGTCGCCGACATGGTGGAATGGAAAAAATGACAGAAACAATGCAGGCAGAACACTCCAAGAGGCAGCTGATAAAGGGGTGGTTCGCACTGTCCCGCTTGCCCTTTCATATCGTGGGCATCCTTCCCTTTCTGCTTGGAACTATCCTGGCCTGCCGCATTGCTAAAGCTTTCAATCCGGAAGTGTTCTTTCTGGGCATCTGCGGCGTAATTTTAATCATGCTCTCCACTTACCACTCCGGAGAATATTTCGACCGGAAGGAAGACGCCCTGTCCGCCGTTAGCCACAAAAACCCCTTTGCCGGCGGATCGCGAGCGATACCCGTAGGGGGGATGCCTCATTTTATTCCTCTCTGGACAGGTGTCGTCAGCCTGCTGGCCGCGGCCGCGATCGGCGTTATCCTGCAGTTTGCCTACCGTACCGGCCCCTGGACCCTGGTGCTGGGCTGCCTGGGAGCGCTGCCGGGATTCTTTTATTCCACGGAGCCGGTCCGCCTGGTCAAGCGGGGAGTGGGGGAATTATTCATCGGCTTCTGTTACGGCTGGCTTCCCGTGGCCGCGGCTTACTACATCCAGACGGGAACCATCGAGCCAGTCATTCACTGGATAGGCCTTCCTATCGGCTTTTCAATATTCAACGTGATACTTATCAATGAATTTCCTGATTATGAAGCGGACATGGCAACAGGCAAAAAGAATCTGCTTTACCGCATCGGCAAGGCCCGGGGAAAGGCACTCTATGTTGCGCTTGCCCTGCTGACATGCCTTACCATGGCGCTGTCGCCCCTCTGGGGAGTTCCCTTCCGGGTCATATTTTTTTTCATACCCTTTGGATTGATCGCCCTTTTCATAGTCCGGGCGATGCTGCGGAACCTGCATGACGATCCGGCTAAACTGGAACTCTTATGCGGTCTTACCATTGCCGTCAACATGGGAACCTCGCTTTCTTACATCATGGCCTATATCTGATGAAAAAGACAGGACGCGTCAAACCATTCTATGATCCCCCCTCCCTCCTGCTCCGGCAGATGGGAGGAACGCTTCTAATGGGATATCTGAACCGGTGGCGCAATTTTCCCAGCTGGCTTCTCCGGCACGGCATTACCTCGATGCCTGTGGCAAACGGCGCCCTGGGCATGGGTTGCATCGGGTACCCGGGGCATCCTGCCTGGGAAGTAACCGGATCCTGCAACCTTCGCTGCATTCACTGCCATGCCGTAAGCGGAAAGGCATCCGCGGACGAACTTGACACCGATGAAGGCAAAAGGCTCATCGACATGCTGGCGGCGGAGAGCGAATTCAGGACGCTTGTTTACACCGGAGGAGAGCCCTTGGTCAGAAGGGACATCTTCGAGCTGTTGAGGCATTCGCAGCGGGCGGGGCTGGCTAACATCATCGCCACCAACGGAACGATGATCGACGAAGAAACGGCCTTCAAGCTCAAGGACCACGGAGTGGTCTGCAACGCCATCAGCCTTGATGCCGCCGATCCCTCTATTCACAACAGGATCCGCAACAGGCCGGACGCCTTTGACCTCACCATGCGAGCCATCGAAGCCACGAAAAAAGCCGGCATACTTCTTCAGATCAATACCACCGCCATGGAGTACAACATGGAGAGTCTTCCCGCGTTGATCGACTTCGCAGACGAGTGCGGCGCGGGAATCATGTTGATGTACCAGCTGGTTGCGGTGGGACGTGGAGAAAAAATCGAAACGGCTACGCTCAAGAAAAGCGCCAACAACTATCTGAGCCGTTTAATTTCAGAGAAGCAGAAAAAATGCGACATGATCATTGAACCCGTAGCCGGCCCCCAGTACTGGCCCTATCTTCTGGAGAAGGGTGGAATCCGCGGTGGCCTGACGCTGGATCTGGCGGGAACGGTATTCCACGGGTGCGCGGCCGGTCGTGGGTTTGTTTACATCAAAGCTAACGGAGATGTCTGGCCCTGTCCCTTTGTCGAAATAAGCGGCGGCAATATAAGGGAAAAAACTTTCCATCAGATTTACCATGGTTCAAAACTGTTTCAAGACCTTCGTGAACGTGAAGAAAGGTTGAAAGGCCTCTGCGGCGAGTGCCATTATAAAACCGTCTGCGGCGGATGCCGGGGAAGGGCGCACGCCTACACCGGGGACTACCTGGCCGAAGATCCCCGCTGCTTTATCAGGGAAACCCATCCCGGCCTGCTGAAAGCGGAATGAAAAAACTTAAAATGGAGCTGTTTCCCTGAGGCCACTGTCAAGCAATTCGCTGTCCAACCAAAAATCCCACAATAATGTAGTTTATTGGTACTGTAGATACCGCCGCGTAGGCCCTTCTTAACCGTTAATTGCTTGATTAAAAACCTTTATATGCTGTATTAAAGGGCAATTACGAGGCCACGCCACCTTTTGGCACCATCATTGCTGATTACACCTTCGTATAATTCAGAAAACATTCGGAGGTGCAAAATGGACTCTGGCGATACCACATGGGTGATGATCAGCGCTGCCCTGGTTTTCATAATGACACCCGGCGTTGCCCTTTTTTATGGAGGCCTGGCCCGCAGAAAAAACGTACTCTCTATTCTCATGCAGTGCTTTGTCATAATGTGCCTTGTTACACTCCAGTGGGTATTATTCGGGTACTCGCTCGCCTTCGGTCCCGACACGGGTTACGGAATAATAGGCGGGCTGGATTGGGCAGGCCTCAGGGGCGTCGGAATGGAGCCTAATCCCGATTACTCGGAAACGATTCCCCACTTGGTATTCATGATATTCCAGGCCCAGTTCGCCATCATAACGGCAGCCCTCATGGTGGGCGCCTTCGCGGAACGGATGAAGTTTTCAGCCTTTCTGGTTCTGATTCTCCTCTGGACAACCTTTGTCTATGACCCAATAGCCCACTGGGTGTGGGGTCCCGGCGGCTGGCTCGGCGACATGGGCGCCCTTGATTTCGCCGGAGGAATCGTGGTTCATGTAAGTTCCGGCGTATCTGCCCTGCTTGTAGCCATCCTGATAGGCAGAAGAATAGGTTTGGAGAAACAAGCCTTTACGCCTCACAATCTTCCCATCACCGTTCTCAAGCCGAAACTCGGTTATGACGATTCTCTCGATGTCTTCGGTCTCCACGGTGTGGCAGGCATCTGGGGGACCATCGCCGTGGGAATTTTCGCGGCCGAATCACTGGCGGGAACGGGTGGACTGCTGGCCGGTAACGCCAAGCTGCTGCTGATACAGTTCATCTACATGGTTTTCTGCATAGCCTACGCCCTGGCGGTCACCTGGATTCTTTTCAAGATTGTCGACTTCTTCGTGGGTATCCGGGTAAGCAGGGAAGATGAAATCATCGGACTCGACCTGACTCAGCACCAGGAGGGAGCTTACACGGTGCTGGAATAACAATGAAAGGAGCAGTGGAATCATGAAATACATAATCGCCATCATCCAGCCCCATAAACTGGAAGAAGTCAAGGCGGCCCTCGAGGCGGTGGAAGTGCACCTTATCACCGTGTCCAACGTGCTTGGCCGGGGACGCCAGAAAGGATTCACCGAAGTCTACCGGGGATCCAGGGAAGTGGGGCTGTTAAAGAAAATAAAGGTGGAAACCGCCGTTAACGAAGATTTCCTGGAGTCCGCCGTCAATGCGATTGAGACATCCTGCCGGACTGGAAAGCCCGGTGACGGGAAAATATTCGTAATCGACATGGCGGAATGCGTACGCATCGGTACCGGTGAACGGGGACCTGTGGCAATAGGCTAGCCTTTGCGGGGAAGGGGAATTTATTAGGGCTTGCCCGGCGTGGGGCAGAATCAGGCACGATAAAATCGTCGGGTCGCGTCTTCAACGCCGGAAAATGTGGAACTTGAGGGACGCTTATATCCGGGCCCGGATTGCATTTGCAAAATGCCTGTGGTAGGAAAAATATGTTTTAATTTAATATATTCTTTTCTGAAACGACAAAACTCCGGGAGGTTGACATGGATTATAACACAGGCATCGTCACTGATAACCGTTACATAAAACATGAAACCGGATATTTTCATCCCGAATCGCCGCAGAGGCTGGAAGCTATCTATGGAATGCTTGAGGATTCCGACATGAGGGACAGATTCTACAAGGTTGAAGTTCGGCCGGCTGAAATCAGTGAAATCGCGATGGTTCATAAGCAAAACTATATAGAAAGGGTTGCCGCTACGGCGGGTATTTCCAGCACGTCTCTCGATCCGGACACCGTGACCTCAGCGGATTCCTATGAGGCGGCCCTGCTGGCCGCGGGCGGCCTGATGAACGCTGTTGACCGTGTCATGGACGGAACCGTGAAAAACGCCTTCGCCTTCGTCAGGCCCCCTGGACATCATGCCGAAGCGGGAAGATCTGGAGGCTTTTGCCTTTTTAACAATGTGGCCATCGCCGCGGAGCATGCCCGCAAGAAACACGGCCTTAAACGGATTCTTATCGCTGACTGGGATCTGCACCACGGAAACGGAACACAGCACTCGTTTTACGCGGATCCCGGCATTCTTTTCTTTTCGACCCACCAGTACCCCTTTTACCCTGGAACGGGAAGCTTGAATGAAATAGGAAGCGGCGCCGGCGAAGGATACACAATCAACGTACCCCTTTCACGTGGAAAAGATGATGCCGATTATCTCAGGATATACAGAAGAATTCTCGATCCGGTGTCGGATGCTTTCAAGCCGGAGCTTGTCCTGCTTTCAGCGGGATTCGACATATGCGTGGGAGATACTTTGGGAGGCATGAAAGTATCCGAGCAGGGATTCGTTAATCTTATAAGGTGCCTGATGAACATTGCCGATCGCTGTTGCGGCGGCCGCCTGGTTGCCACCCTCGGGGGAG
>JAQUQY010000107.1 GCA_028715865.1 Syntrophales bacterium | reverse complement strand
TCAGATGATTATTTGTCATGCAGCGTACCGTCCTTCAGGCTTAAAGTTCGAGACATACGATCTGCCATGTGAGTATTATGAGTCACGACAACCAGCGTTGTTCCGCGTTCCCTGTTGAGATTAAGCAGCAAATCGATGATGTTCCGCCCCGTTGCCGCGTCAAGATTTCCAGTTGGTTCATCGGCGAGAAGAATAGCAGGCTCCATTATTACCGCCCTGGCCACGGCCACTCGTTGCTGCTCCCCCCCGGACAATTCTCCCGGTTTGTGCGATAACCTATCACCAAGTCCAACCTCAGTCAAGGCAATCTCTGCCTTGCCTAGAGCCTCTCTTCGAGGTATGCCGGCTATGAAGGCCGGCATCATCGCATTCTCCAGCGCCGTGAACTCGGGAAGAAGGTGATGAAATTGAAAAACGAACCCTATCTTTCTGTTCCTGAACCTGGCCCGCGTTTTTTCATCCCCCGCGAAGACGTCTATGCCTTCGTAATGCACCGATCCGCTCGAGGGGTGATCGAGAAGGCCTATTATCTGGAGCAGAGTGGTCTTCCCTGATCCCGACACCCCCAGCACAGCCATGCTCTCACCCGAGGCAATTTCAAGATCGATCCCTTTCAATACCTCCACGGCGATACTGTCCTTCATGAAAGTCCGTGTGATATTTTTTAATGCCAGCATTGCCGCAACCTACTCGTACCGGAGAGCTTCGGCCGGATCGAGACGGGATGCCGACCAGGCGGGATAGATCGACGCGGCAAAGCATAGCCCCAACGTGACCAGTACGATCAGTGCCACGTTTGGATAGCTGACCTGTGACGGAATGGAACTTAAATAGTAGACGTCGTTAGGAAGAGCTGTAATCCCGAACAATCTTTCAATAAAAGCCACCGTCGGCTTAATATTCAGGGAAACAACTATTCCCGCCACACATCCGAGGAAAGTTCCCACTGCTCCCACAAGGAGGCCCTGGATCATAAAAATCTTCATGATACTCGCCCTGGTGGCACCCATGGATTTAAGGATCGCTATATCCCCCGTTTTTTCCATCACAGACATAATCAGCGTTATGATTATATTGAAGGCGGCCACGAGGACGATAAGGCTAAGAATGATGAACATGACCGTACGTTCGAGTTTCAAAGCGGCAAAGAGGTTCCTGTTCATTTCCATCCAGGTTCGAGCCCAGTATGGGTAGCCGAGACGGGCCTCGATGGCTTCAGCCACCTCGCCGGCTTTGTATATTGAATCTATTCTTATTTGTATCCCTGTGACAGCGTTGCCGGTGTTGAGAAATCGTTTGCTGTCTGCCAGCGAAAGGAAGATAAGCGTCGAATCATATTCATAGAAACCGGACTCGAAAACGCCAGCCACTGAGAACCTCTGAATTCTCGGCATATTACCCATGGGCGTGGGAATCCCCATAGGGAGAAGAACTTCAACTTCATCACCGTAGCGTGCTCCCAGGGTTCCCGCCAGTTCCTTGCCTAATACAATGGGAGGAGAGTCGGTTCTGTCCCCCCAATTATCATCATCGGCAAGAAAGGACATATCCCCCTCTATCATTTTCCCTACGTTAATTACAGAAAGAGCGCTTTCAGGGGCAATGCCGCGAAGCACAACGCCGGTAACACGTTTGCCTTTCCTTACCATGGCCTGCCCGTAAACAAAGGGGGTTGAGGCCACAACCCTTTCCAAGCCCGATATTTCGTCCATTACATGATGATAATGTTCCATGTTTCCGTCAAGCCGCATGAGGAGAACGTGCGAATTGATACCCAGGATCTTGTTACGGAGTTCCGTTTCAAAACCTGCCATCACGGACAGAACTATAATCAAGGCAGCCACACCAAGAAAAATACCGAGCGTGGAAATGACAGTATTAATCGAAATAAAGGTCTGCTTCCTTTTTGCCCTTAGATACCTTATGCTGACAAATAATTCATAACCCATTGAGGTTTTTACCTTCAAAGACCTGTCAGGCTTCCCTGGGGGACCGACGGTTTCGACAAAAAGAAGACCGGCGCATTAATCCTTCTTGCATAACAATCGCGCATTCATTCACCAGAATAAAAATTTCCATTTCTGCTGAAAAAACATCGATCAGGCATTTTTAATTTTTGTTCTCATGTGAGGGAAAAGGATGACGTCCCTGATCGAAGGCGAATCAGTAAAGAGCATGACCAACCTGTCAATTCCGATTCCCTCCCCAGCGGTAGGCGGCATGGCGTATTCCAGGGCCGTAATATAATCTTCATCCATTTCGTGAGCTTCCTCGTCACCGGATTCTTTCTCGGCTACTTGCTGCAAAAAGCGTTCTCTCTGGTCATCGGGATCGTTCAACTCAGAAAAGGCGTTTGCTATTTCCCTGCCGTATATGAAGAGCTCAAACCGGTCGACATAATCACTGTTGTCGGAACTTCTCCTGGAAAGGGGGGAAACCTCTACAGGATAACGGGTAATAAACGTTGGTTGAATCAGTTTTTCCTCAACAACAGCCTCAAAAATAGCCATTACGATCTTTCCAGTGGAATCCGCATCTGTAACTGGAGCATTCAGGCGACGCGCCTCATTGAGGGCGCTCTCTTGCGAGTCAAGCCTTTCCGGCGATATGCCCGCGAAGGCTGATATGGCTTCCTTCACCGTCATCCGGGGCCAGGGGGGGGAAAGATCTATGTCGACACCCTGATAAACAAACTGGAGAGTCCCGAATATATCACGGGCCACGAAGCTTATCATTTCCTCAGTCAAGGCCATCAAGTCCTCGTAGGTGGCATAGGCAAGATAGAACTCCATCATGGTGAATTCCGGGTTGTGTAGAGTGGAGATTCCTTCATTCCTGAAGCTTCGGTTAATTTCAAAAACCCGCTCCATGCCGCCCACAACGAGACGTTTGAGGTAAAGTTCCGGCGCGATGCGAAGGTAGAGTTCCATGTCCAGGGTGTTGTGATGAGTCTTGAAGGGCTTGGCCGCGGCTCCCCCCGCTATGGGATGCATCATGGGGGTCTCAACCTCCAGGAAATCCCGCTCCATCATAAACTGCCTGATAAGGCGGATGATCCTGCTGCGAATTATAAATGTCTCCTTTGCCGCAGGGTTCATGATAAGGTCCAGGTAGCGCTGCCGGTACCTGGCTTCTATATCCGTGAGGCCGTGCCATTTTTCAGGTAGCGGCCTCATGCACTTAGACAAAAGCCTGACCGTGTCGGCGTCGATGGTAAGCTCGCCCGTGTTTGTCCTGAAAAGACTGCCGCTGATGAATATAAAATCACCTATGTCGAATTTCCTGAACAAACCATAAAGCTCGTCTCCGATTTTTTCTTTCCTGATGTAGACCTGGATATCACCCTTCCTGTCCCGGATACTAATGAACGAGGCCTTTCCGAAGACCCTCCGGGCCATTATTCTTCCGGCAAGCCTGAAGGTTTCTCCGAGTCTTTCCAGAGTTTCACCGTTGGCCTCTCCGTAGATGTCAATCAGATCACCCGCAGTATGGTCGACCCTCATGTCATTGGGATAAAGATCAACACCGGCGGCCTTCAGTTCATTCGCCTTTTCCCTCTTTTTTCTCAGTAGTTCACTGCTGTCTTCCATAGCCCCTTTATCTCGACCCAAAGCACCATCCCCCGCGGCAGATTTTTTCATTCCAATCAGCTAAACACGCCGCCTTCAGCGGTCCCTTAAGGGAAAGTAACAGGAGGCTTACCTATCCGTTTTGACGAATTTAGTCAAGTTATTTGATTATCTCAACAAAAGACCCCGAAGGCAGGAAGTTAAGAAAAGGATTGACAAAATCTCCCTCCGATACTAGCATTCCTTGCCGGCTGGATGGTTAGCCGGCTACCGTACAAAGTACCCGGGACGCTTTTCGCGATGACGGAAAGGCCCGGAGGAATCTCACAGGCGTTATGAGAAAAATGCTTTCAAAAAAAAGAGCCTTCGAGATTATTGATCGTTTTCCTGAAGCCCGGGTTCTCGTAATCGGCGACATCATGGTGGATCATTTCATCTGGGGAAAAGTTTCACGTATTTCCCCGGAGGCTCCCGTACCTGTCGTTCGCGTAACATCGGAGAGCCTGCTGCTGGGGGGCGCGGCTAACGTTCTTAACAACATTTTTTCCCTGGACGGCCGGGCTTATATCTCTGGAGTAACCGGCAGGGATGAAATGGGAACCTGGATTAACGAACGGCTCAGTGAAATGAAGGTTCAAACCGAAGGAATACTGGTTAAACCTGACAGACCCACGAGCGTGAAAACAAGGATCATAGCCCACAGCCAGCAGGTCGTTCGTTTCGACAAAGAGGACAAAAATCCCGTAAGCTCGGAAGACAGAAAAAAGATTGTAGGCTATCTTCAATCAGTGGGGCCTGATATAGGCGCGGTTGTCATATCAGACTACAACAAAGGACTTGTATCGAAAGCTCTTCTGGACTCGATCCGAAAAATTGTCAAAGGAGCCGGGATACCGCTGCTTATAGACCCCAAACAAAACGGCTTTTCCCTCTACCGAAACTGTGACCTGATAACGCCTAACCAGGCAGAGGCATCCCAGGCACTGGGCAGAGAATTAAACTCCCGCGACGACCTGGTCAGCGGAGCCAACCGTCTTATTAAAAGTTTCGGTTTCAGGTCCCTCCTTATTACCCGGGGAGAGGAGGGAATGACTCTTTTTGAAAATGATGGAGACATAATCGATATTCCTGCCGTGTGTAAGGAAGTGTTCGACGTAACCGGAGCGGGAGACACTGTAATTGGAACCTTTGCCCTGGCAACCGCCGCCGGCGCTTCAAACAGAGAAGCGGCGGTGCTTGCTAATCACGCAGCCGGGATCGTGGTGGGAAAGGTGGGAACTGCTACGGTTACTCGCAAGGAACTGGTCAGTGTTCTATGAGGAAGGCAATAACACATCCGCTGTGACAGAATAGGGATGGACATTTCCCTTCATTCACGCTTTTCATGCAAGGGTGATTAAGCATAGGGGAGTCAACCCGATCTCTGTTTAGCCGAGACCGGCGGACAAAAGGTAATTCGACCAATCGGCGCCCTGGTGATCGCGTAATGAGTTTTCCGCGAAATACTGATCCCGTCAAATTGCTGGCGAGCGTCATATCCGCCGAAGAGAGTCGTATATCAGAAGTAATCGGAAAGATGTTCGAAGCTTTCGGACAGGCTGATTATATAAGCGCATTTATGCCTTTTGACTACACAGATTACTATACAGAGGAAATGGGATCTGGCCTGAAACGGCGAATGGTATCCTTCGAGTCCCTTGTGCCACCCGACGGGCTTTCCGAGATAAAGCGATTTACCAATACAATAGAAACAACTTCTTCCAGGCATGGGAAGAGACTCGTCAACATTGATCCTGGCTATATCTCATCCGGTCACCTGCTTCTGGCAACGGGAAAACCATACGCACACAGGCCCTTTCTGCGGGACGGAGTCTACGGAGATTTAACTTTGATATACCGTGACATGTCCTTTAA
>JAQUQY010000106.1 GCA_028715865.1 Syntrophales bacterium | reverse complement strand
AAAACGAAATGAAACTTACATCACAGAAATTGCTCTTTGGATTAGTGGCAGCCGTAATCGTCTTGATTGCAACTTCGCCCGCTGCTTTTGCCGCTGAGATACTTTCCACCGATGGAGCACCTTACACGAAAGCTATTTTTGCTTTTGGTGCAATGCTCGGAGCTGGAATTGCAATGGGGTTCGGAGCAATCGGAGCCGGTGCCGGCATCGGAACCGCTGCCAGCGGAGCCTGCGGCGCCGTGGGAAGAAACCCCGGCGTTCAGGGCAAAATTCTCATCACAATGCTCGTTGGTATGGCCATGGCTGAAGCTGTTGCCATTTACGCACTCGTTGTGGCCCTCATTCTGCTTTTTGCAAACCCCTTCACTAGAGTCTTTTTGGGATGAAAAGGGATTTAGCCAGACAGACATCGCCAACAAACAACGAGGTAGGGGGAAAAAGCAATGACAAAAAAAGAACAAGGTAAGCAGCTTTTCACGGTATCGAGACTTTTCTTCCTGCTTATCGTGATCCCCTTGGTGTTAATGGCATTCTTCATCGCCAACAGTATTCTGCAGTTAGGGGAAACATCAAAGATAGGGACCATTTCGGCCCTCGACGATAATTTTCAGCAGGCGCTGGAATCCCGTTCCTCATCGGTAGCCGGCAGCATAGCCGACTTCCTGAGACAAATTGAAAAGGACGCCCTTGTCGCCACGATCCTTCCAGCAACCCCCGAGACCTACAAGGAGTTTGTGCAGACAAACAAGCAGGCTCTTTGGGTCAAGCATGAAGGATCCGTTGTCAGGGCTCTTGTTCCGTTGTACAGGGAAATGGCGCTTATCGACCGGTACGGAAAGGAACTGATAAAAATAGTCGACGGCACTGTGGTACCCCAGGCTCAACTGGTTAATATAAGTGATCCCGCGAACACCACCTATAAATCGGAAGATTACTTCGCGAAGGGGAAAACCCTGGCTAAAGCCGAGGTCTATATGTCGACCTTGACAGGTTGGTACGTGGACCGCAATTCTTTCGAAAAGGGGCAGCGATTTGAGGGGATTATTCGTATAGCCACGCCGGTCTTTGATCAGCAGGGATTTTCGGGGCTTGTTATGCTGGCCCTGGATTCTCGACATTTAACAAAATTCACTGACAATATCATCCCCACGGAAAGTGGTCACGTGTTTGAAGCCGACGCGACAACCGGAAACTATGCCTATATGGTAGACCACAGGGGTTTCGTAATATCCCATCCCGTGGATTCACACGTAACAGGACTATACCCGGACGGAACAGCCGTTCCCCCATTGACGAAAGACGCAATGGCGGAAATGGCCCGTAAGGGTGAAGAGGTTCTCAACCTGAATCTGGCGGGCTTCATCGATCCCGAACTTCCAGTAGTTACGCTTGAAGCGGCAACGGGCATTTCGGGCACCAGGGTTTACACCTTCGCGGGACACCAGAAAATTGTGTCCTACGCGCCGATCACCTACTTTTCCCGATTCTTTCCGGAGCCGGGCGGATTCGGATGGGTAGCCATGTCTGTCAATATTGACAAGTTCAATGAACAGGCCCTGGCGGCAGCAGCGAAGATCGACGAGGAAGCACGGGCATGGATGACGACTATCATTCTCATAATTGTCATTTCCATGGTATTGCTCTTCCTTATTGCCTCGATCCTGGCACGGGGAATAACCAGGTCCATCGAAGCGGAAATTCCCGAAGAGTCTTTGAATCCGCTGGATTATGACGACGATGACTGATAACAACATTTCTGTTTATTACCGGGGCCGGAAGTTTTAGCTTCCGGCCTTTTTCTTTGGGCCGGCGCCGGCGGCACAGCTGAGAGTTCAGAAATTTCCGTAGTACCTTGTAACTCTTTAACTGACGCAAGGAATTATTCTTGGTCTTCATTCGTAACTTAATATTCGCGATCATTACTTGCGAATCTTGGCCTGTTACACGGTACCAGGGCATTCACAGGTGAAAAAGATATACGAAAGCTACCGCCGCGACAATATAGATAACTGTCACGGCCATGCCGGCCTTCATGAAATCAGCGCTGCTGTATCCACCGGGAGACATGATCATTGCGGTCACCTGGTTTGTCGGAAGCATAAAGGTGTTGGAGGCGCAGAGGACGACGAGAAGAGAAAGTCCCCTGGGATCTATTCCCAGAGAGGACCCCATAACCATGGCGAGGGGAACGAGCATTACCGTGGCAGCCACGTTAGATATGAAAAGACCCAGGAGAGTGGCGAAAATTCCGAATACAACCAGTGTGGCCGCAACCGGCATGGCGGTCCCCTGCAGAAGGGCCAGCATCAGGGAAGCCAGGTACTGTGAAGCTCCGGTCTGGTTCATCGCAACACCAAGAGGTATAAGACCAGCAATAAGAAAGACTGTTTTCCATTCAATTGCACGGTAGGCTTCGTCCATGGGAAGCACACGAAGAAGAATCATGGCCAGGGCTCCCGTCAAAAGTCCAAGAGCGAAGGGCACACCGGAGATGGCAAGCAGTATGGCCGCTAAAAGGCATAGCAGGGCCGTTACGGGTTTAGGATCGTCCAGTTCGTCTGATCCTTCTATGGGAGAAATAAGTATGAAATTGTTATTGTCCGCCATGGAGCGCACCTGGCGCAAACGGCCGTGTACGATGATAGCGTTGCCTGCCTGAAGAACCTCGTCTGAAAAGTCACCCCGCTGCTCCTTTTCGCCACTGAAAAGCATTATGGGTTCAACGCCGTAGATTTTGCGGAAGGATATCTCGCGGATGGTCTTTCCCTCCAGCGGAGAACCCACGGGCAGAACCATTTCGGCAAATCCTGCCCTTCCGCCGGTTTCAAGATGCTCGAAGGGAAGCGGATCCTTTTTATACATCAGGCCGAAATCGGAAACAAACCGAGCCAGGTCCCTCTGCTCCCCCAGAAGAACCAGGCGCTGTCCGGCAGCAAAGGGCGTATGCCTCCATGGAGCGTAAAGAATGTCATCGCCATCGGCCAGAGCCAGCAGATAGATGCGATACTTCGTCCACAATTCACAATTCTCCCTGGTTTTGCCCACAAGCGGGCTTGCCGCGGGAATGCGACATTGGTAAATCGTCGTGGGAAGCCGCCATCTTTCAATTAGCATCTGCTGAATATTGAGTGAATGTTTAGGTTTATCCTTAACAGGGGGAAGGACAAGGTTGCTGAAAAAAAGAAAATACAAGGCTCCCGCCAGAACAAGAACAACGCCAACGGGGGAAACCGCAAAAAGGCTGAAACCCCCATGTCCGCCCTGCCGAAGCAGGTCATTCAGCATTATCAGGGGCGTGCTCCCCACCATGGTGAGATTCCCTCCCAGAATGGCAGCGAATCCCACGGGCATAAGAAAGCGTGAAGCTGACATACCCTTGCTCCGCGATATTCTCAGGATGGCCGGCAGAAATAAGGCGGCGGCGGCAACGTTCTGCATGAAGGCTGATATGAATCCCACGGTAAGTGTGACGAAAAAGACAAGCTTTCTTTCACTGGAACCTGCCGCTGAAACTATCGGATTCACGATTCTATTAATGGCCCCGGACCTGTCCACGCCATGGCCCAGGATCATGACAGCGATAAGGGCCACCACGGCGTTGCTGCCGAGTCCCGAAAAGGCATCCGCCGGCTTTAAAAGCCCAAGCCACGGGAGCAATACCATTACGAGGATGGCCGTAACGTCCACACGCAGACGTTCGCTGACGAAAAGATAGACCGTTACGGCGAAGACAATAAAGACCAGCGCTATCTGGACTGTCATGGGCTGCCTCTTATAAGCGGTAATTTCCAGTCATTCATTATCCGGAAACCGGCATAACTGTTTTCTCCCGGGTGCCGGAGTAGGCGCTGTGTATTGCCGGACTTGAAAGCGATAGCGATTCATGAATATTATCAGCCTTTTCACAATATCAAAATTACGAAATTGCCAAAAGACATTTACAACTCGTTAACCGCTTCTTCGACAATGCTGATCATGCCAGTTATGTTAAGGAAGGTTTCCCCAGGGAAAGTCACTCTCTCTCCGGACCGCGGACCCTCATGTGGGAAAAAGGATATAACACGCGTGCTTGATTCGAATACTTCTTCCAGAAGAGCTACGGTTTCGTCTCTTCTCTTTACAACCCTTTGCCACTCC
Source organism: Syntrophales bacterium (assembly GCA_028715865.1). GTDB lineage: Bacteria > Desulfobacterota > Syntrophia > Syntrophales > UBA2210 > MLS-D. The sequence goes on along the minus strand of JAQUQY010000106.1, from coordinate 1,380 downwards.
CCATAGGAGCTCCCGTACGCTTCATTGAAACCGAAATCGTCAACCAGCAGAATCGGCGTCCCCCTGAACGATGGAAAACGGGAAATTATGAACTCCCAGAAACAACGCTGTGCTTTTGAAAAACCAAGATCCGCCGAATTGGCCACCACAAAAAATTTATAATCACCCTGATCATGCGACTCGTCCAAGCGACGCGCCTTTATTCCCATGGCGGACAGGGACCCGATGATTGCCCCGGTTGCCTCCGCGTAATGATCTGTAGTCACCAGGGCCGAAAGGCGGGAATCATCCTGAATATGACGCAAGGTTGCCATCCACCGCCGGTCTATTTTAAAAGAGGCGAAATAGCGCTGGGTAAAATCTTTCACGGCCCGTCGAAGACTCTCCTCCTTAACGGTCTCCGGAAGAATTTCCTTCAGCCTTCGCTCCATCAGGGAAGCATATCCCACGCCTGTCGTGCTTCCCTCAATCCAGGCGGGGTTGATGATTTTTTCCCAGAAAAAATCCGGGCCTGTCACACCAAGGCCGGCAAGCCCCGTGGATGACAGCTCCGCCATAAGGACATCTGAGGAACCGAATCGTACGGAATCCATGCAGAGTGTTCCCGAATAGTCTAACAGGACCAGGCGACCTTTTCTCACGGGCTTCCTCTCCGGTGTTTACCCTTTCACGCCCTTTTTTCAGGTTTCCCCTGATTCGTCCAATCAGGTTTCGAGGTCTTTCGGCCACCCTCAACAGGAATCTTTCCCCAGTTTGATGGCACAGAATTCGCCGCACATGGTGCAACCCTCACCGGCGGCGCTACGGCTTTTCTCAAGAAGGGCGCCCGCCCGTTCGGAGTCAAGGGCGGCCTTGACCTGGCCGTCCCAGTAAAAGTCCTTACGGTAGCGGGCCATGGCATGGTCACGCTCGATGGCCCCGGGGAACCCCTTGGCTATGTCGGCAATGTGGGCGGCTATGCGTGATGCGACGACCCCTTCACGTACGTCTTCCAGGGAGGGCAGCTTCAGGTGTTCCGCCGGCGTCACGTAGCAGAGAAAATCGGCTCCCGCTGCACCGGCGATAGCCCCTCCGATGGCGGAGGTAATATGATCATAGCCGGGAGCTATATCCGTAGGAAGCGGGCCAAGCACATAGAAGGGCGCTTCGTGACAAAGGCTTTTCTGAAGGGCCACATTCGCCTCTATCTCCTTCATGGGAACATGACCCGGCCCTTCTATCATGACCTGGACCCCATAGTCCCTGGCCCGCTTCGTCAGGGAACCCAGCAGTATGAGTTCCTGGATCTGACCGCGGTCAGTGGCATCGGCCAGGCATCCCGGACGGAGCCCGTCGCCAAGGCTCAGCACCATATCGTAATGCTTCGCTATGGCCAGCAAG
>JAQUQY010000105.1 GCA_028715865.1 Syntrophales bacterium | reverse complement strand
TCACCTATATAGTTGATATTAATCATGATTCATACCATTTTGACAAAATGATGTCAACCAAAAAATGAAGAAATATACAATTATTTCTATTGGTTATATGAAAAAACACTTTTTACGAGGCCATCAAGATTGATTTGACTGTGAATAATTCTGCGGCACAGGACAGCCCGGACAGACAGGAGCATAATGATGAGTGAAGGACCGGACAAAATCATCTACACCATGATGCGGGTCAGCAAGTACTACGGCAACAGGGCGGTACTCGCCGACATTTCTCTTTCCTATTTTTACGGCGCGAAGATCGGAGTCCTGGGGTTGAACGGTTCGGGCAAGAGTTCCCTTCTGAGAATTCTGGCCGGTGTCGACAGGGAGCATGAGGGAAAGACCATTCTTACGCCCGGCTTTACCGTGGGGTTCCTGGAGCAGGAACCGGCTCTCGACCCCGACAAGACGGTAAAGGCAGTGGTCGAGGAAGGACTCAAAGAGATCGTGGACGTCGTTCGTGAGTACAACGATATCAGCGAAAAATTCGCCGAGCCCATGTCCGACGATGAGATGAACCTCCTGATGGAACGTCAGGGAGAGCTGCAGGAAACCATCGACCGTCTCGATGCCTGGGATATCGACTCCCGGCTGGAAATGGCCATGGACGCCCTGCGCTGCCCGCCGGAAGACTTGCCCATAAAGGTTCTTTCGGGAGGGGAGAAGCGACGTGTGGCCCTTTGCCGCCTTCTGCTCCAGAAACCGGATATTCTCCTGCTCGACGAGCCCACGAACCACCTGGATGCCGAAACGGTGGCATGGCTGGAACGCCATCTTCAGCAGTATGAAGGTACGGTTATCGCCGTCACCCACGACCGCTATTTCCTGGACAACGTGGCAGGCTGGATTCTTGAACTTGATCGCGGCAGAGGCATTCCCTGGAAAGGAAACTACTCCTCCTGGCTTGAGCAGAAGAAGAACCGACTTAAGCAGGAGGAAAAGAGCGAATCGGAGCGTCAGAAGACGCTGGAGAGGGAACTGGAATGGATTCGAATGTCGCCCAAGGGACGCCATGCCAAGTCCAAGGCCCGCATAACAGCCTATGATGACCTTCTGAACCAGGCCGGCCAAAAATCTCCACGTGACCTCGAAATCTATATTCCGCCTGGACCGAGACTGGGGAAAATCGTGGTGGAAGCGGAGGGTGTTGCGAAAGGCTACGGCGACCGTCTTCTCTTTGACAACATGAACTTTTCGCTGCCGGCGGGAGGAATCGTGGGAATCATCGGACCCAACGGCGCGGGGAAAACGACTCTCTTCAGGATGATAACGGGACAGGAAGAACCCGATGCGGGCGTCATCAGGGTGGGCGAAACTGTCACTCTCGCCTACGTGGACCAGGAGCGGGATACCCTTGACCCGGACAAGACTATCTGGGAGGTCATTTCCGGCGGCAATGACATTATAATGCTTGGAAACCGGGAAATGAACTCCCGGGCCTACGTTTCGCGCTTCAACTTCACAGGAACGGACCAGCAGAAAAAAGTGAACATGATATCCGGCGGCGAACGCAACCGGGTACACCTGGCATCGCTCATCAAGCGGGGCGCCAACGTGCTCCTGCTGGACGAACCCACCAACGACCTGGATGTGAACACCATGCGGGCTCTGGAGGAGGCGCTTGAACATTTCGCCGGCTGCGCCGTCATCATCAGCCACGACCGGTGGTTTCTCGACCGGACAGCCACGCACATTCTGGCATTCGAGGACGACGGCACCGTTAACTGGTTCGAGGGAAACTATTCCGATTATGAAAAGGACCGGAAGCAGCGCCTTGGAAAAGACGCCGACCAGCCCCACAGGATTAAATACAGGCAACTCACGAGGTGATCAGGCGGGAACAAGCCCAGTGACAGCTTCCCTGGCACCTTGTCACTATTTAACTGACGCAAGGAATTATTCTCAGTCTTCATTATTAACTTCATATTCCCGATCATTCCTTGCGAATCTTCGCCTGTGACACGGCACCAGCACCGTGTCACACTTTATCGTGCACTCGTACAGCGTGGCCCCAGCACTCCACGCAGCGAGTTTTGTTCCGAAGGATTAGCTGTGACACGGCACTAGCACGAAGGCAATACCATATCATTCATCCGCTGCAACCTTACCCCGCATAAGGGTAAGACGCTTATTCTGCACTGGCGGAGTCCTTTGGAGTTATGGCGCAAAAAACCATTGACACCCCCCATATATTGTGGTCAAATCCAAACTCTCACTACATATAGCGTATACTTCCCGCACATCACACATTTAAACAAGGAGATATTGTGCCATGAATCAGGATACTTCCCCGTCCCTTCCTCACTTGGCGGCCAACGCCGTCACTGTTCTTGAGCGTCGCTACTTGAAACGGGATCAGGCGGGAAAGGTTCTGGAAACACCGTCTGACATGTTCCGTAGAGTCGCCGGGGCCATCGCGGACGCAGAAATTATCTTCGACGAAAACGCTGACAGGGCAAGTCTTTCCGACGAATTCTACGAACTCATGGCGAACCTGGAATTTCTGCCCAATTCACCTACCCTGATGAATGCCGGTCGTGAACTTGGTCAGCTGTCGGCCTGTTTCGTACTTCCCGTGGGCGATTCCATGGAGGAGATATTCGATGCCGTTAAATTCACGGCGCTGATTCACAAGTCCGGCGGTGGAACGGGGTTTTCCTTTTCCAGGCTTCGCCCTGCCAACGACGTGGTGAAGAGCACCACCGGCGTTTCCAGCGGCCCCATTTCCTTCATGCGTGTTTTTGACGTGGCCACGGAAACCATCAAGCAGGGAGGAACGCGCCGGGGCGCAAACATGGGCATCCTCCGGGTGGACCACCCGGACATAATGGACTTCATCATGTGCAAGGCCGACAGGAAACAGCTCAATAACTTCAACATCTCCGTGGGCATAACCGGGGAATTCATGGAAGCGGTCAAGAAAGATGAAAATTATAACCTGATTAATCCCAGGAACGGTCAGGAAGCGGGAACATTGAACGCCCGCAAGGTCTTCTCCCGAATTGTCAACCAGGCATGGGACAACGGAGAACCGGGCATTGTTTTTCTTGACCGTCTGAACCGCGACAATCCGACTCCCCACGTGGGAATAATCGAATCAACGAATCCCTGCGGTGAGCAGCCTTTGCTTCCATACGAATCCTGCAACCTAGGATCTGTCAATCTGGGGAAAATGGTGGAAAAGGGCGGCATATCCTGGGATCGCCTGAAAAAGGTGGTTCACATGGCCGTTCATTTTCTGGACAACGTAGTGGAGGCAAACCGCTATCCTCTGCCGGAAATCAGCCGAATGACCATGGGAAACCGGAAGATAGGCCTTGGCGTAATGGGCTGGGCGGACATGCTTATCCTCCTGGGGATTCCCTACGATTCGGACGAAGCCGTCGAATTGGCTGAAGTGCTGATGAAATTCATCAACGACGAGGGACACGAGGCATCACGAAAACTGGCGAAGCTGAGAGGAGCATTTCCGAATTTCAAAGGTTCACTTTTCGAAAAACGGGGCGACCCCCCTATACGCAACGCAACGGTGACCACCATCGCGCCCACGGGAACAATTTCCATCATTGCCAATGCTTCGTCTGGCGTGGAGCCCCTGTTCGCCGTTTCCTATGTAAGGCAGGTAATGGATGACGACATTCTCGTGGAAGTTAACCCTATTTTTGATCGAATCGCCAGGGCGGGAGGATTTTATTCGCAGGAACTGATGCAGAAAATCGCCGGCCAGGGGACCCTTAAAGATATCGAGGAGATTCCAGCAGATATCAGAAGAATATTTATTACCTCCCACGACATTTCCCCGGAATCGCACATCAGAATGCAGGCGGCCTTTCAGAAATACACCGACAACGCAGTTAGCAAAACCGTAAATTTTGCCAACGGAGCGACCGTGGAAGACGTGGCTAACGTATACGAACTGGCCTGGAAGCTCGGCTGCAAGGGTGTAACCATTTACCGGGACGGATCGCGTGACAGGCAGGTTCTCTCGAAAAAGGCCGCGCCCGAGGAACAAATCATCAGAAGGGATGATGAACAGCAACCGGTAAAACGCGAGCGTCCCAGGGTTCTAAAAGGATGGACCTACCAGATGCAGACGGGATGCGGCCCCATATACATTACAATCAACGAGGATAACAGGGGAATCTTTGAACTCTTCACCACCATGGGGAAAGCGGGAGGATGCGCCGCGTCACAGAGCGAAGCCATCGGACGCATGGTTTCGCTGGCCTGGCGAAGCGGAATCCAGGCCAGGCAGGTCATAAAACAGCTCCAGGGGATTTCCTGCCACTCGCCATCCGGGTTCGGTGAAAACAAGATACTGTCCTGCGCCGATGCCGTCGCCAGGGCTATCCAGTCCCACATGACCGCCAACGGGCATGGTTCGGTGAGAGAAAAACCGGCTTTTATCAGAGGCGCCTGCCCCGATTGCGGAGGAATTGTTGAACATGAGGGAGGCTGCGCCGTCTGCAGGCTTTGCGGCTACAGCGAGTGCGCGTAGCGAAGCGGCGGAATTTTTCTAAGGAATATTCTCTCCGGGAATTAACTTGCCATATTTATTCATATTAAGAATTTGACCTTTCTCCGGTGGCGGAGTTAAGGGTTTTTGAACTTCGGAATGGGTGCAGGCGTTGGAGAATTATAACGGAGAAAGGCATTTGTATAATGAATAATGAAAAAAGCATAATTTATCTCGATAATGCCGCAACGTCCTGGCCCAAGCCCGAAACGGCAATCGAGGCAATGGGAGATATGCTGAGGCGGGGTTGCGCCAACCCGGGACGTTCGGGACACCGGCTTTCCATAGACACGGCGCGCGCGATCTTCCGTACCCGGAAAGCAACGGCAGGGCTCCTGGGATCTTCCGATCCTCTTCGCGTAGTTTTTACAGCGAACACGACAGTGGGTCTGAACATGGCCATAGCCGGCCTGGTCAGGCCCGGAGATCATGTAATAACGTCCAGCATGGAACATAACTCGGTGATGCGGCCCCTGCGCGCCATGGAGTCAGCCGGCGCTTCTATCACGGTTATTCCCTTCGGCAAGGACGGCGTACTGGATCCCCGAAAGGTGGAGGAGTCCATTATTCCCGCAACGAGAATGATCGTTATTACGCACGCCTCCAACGTGACCGGCGCCATGACGCCCATAGAGGAATTGGCCGGAATAGCGAGGGACCGCGGCGTCATTTTCTGCCTTGACGCGGCCCAGACAGCCGGAGCCGTTGGCATTGACGTTGAGAAATGGGGCATCGACATTGTCGCCTTTGCCGGCCATAAATCACTATACGGCCCCCAGGGAACAGGCGGACTCTATCTGCGTGAGGGCCTCGAGGAGATAATGACCCCCCTGCTCCGGGGCGGAACGGGAAGTCTGTCCGAAAAGGAAGATCAGCCCCTCTTCATGCCTGACCGTTTTGAATCGGGAACGCCCAACAGCCCCGGAATTGCGGGACTTGGAGCGGGCATCGACTTCATCATGAAAACGGGGATCCCCGCTATTCATTAAAAGGAAACCCGTCTGCTCAGGCGTTTTCTTGACGGAATTGCTCTTCTGAAAAAGGTGGTTCTC
>JAQUQY010000104.1 GCA_028715865.1 Syntrophales bacterium | reverse complement strand
TTAGCCCTTGCGTTCAAACACTACATCGACCGGGCCTTTGTCAACCGGTTTCAGATCAGGAGTCATTGGACTAGCCCCCGTTTCTACCGGACACCCTGAACTGAACCGCCCCGGGTATTATGAAGGCTCCGTTAGTTGAAACCGACCGCCATGGCAGGTCCATCATGATGCGTCCTTCTTTCGATCCGTATTCATTGATTCTGATGGCGAACGTTGCCAAGTATTTAGAGGTGCTATACGGACTTGTGGCTAACTTAGCAGACAACCCTAATTGATCGATTTCGTTAGTGAATGAAAGTAATGACAGGATGTATGTAGTCGTGCTCTCTACACCGGGAAAGAGGATCACACAACCGCACAAGGTAGGTATATTGATATGATGAAACGTATTGCGATAGGCAGTGATCATGCCGGATTTTGCTATAAAGAGGCGATTAAGCAGCATTTACGGTCACAGGGATATCAGGTGACTGATTTTGGATCAGACAGCGATCAGCCTGTTGACTATCCGGATATTATCCGCCCTGCTGCTCAGAGTGTGGCGGCTGGAGACCATGATGGAGGCATTGTATTGGGGGGGAGTGGGAATGGCGAGGCGATTGTGGCCAATAAGGTGCCAGGAATTCGGTGTGGCGTGTGTTGGAACCCGGACAGTGCTCGGCTCGCGAAAGCCCACAATAACGCCAATATGATAGCGCTTGGGGAACGGATGATGAGTGAGTCAGAGGCGCTAGAGATCGTCGATACGTGGTTACAGGCATGTTTTGAAGGCGGGAGACATCAACGGCGCATAGAAAAAATAGATAAGATACACCGCTGATGCCCAATCACTAGAGGGTGAACGCAGGTGGTCCGGGTATCCTGGACAGGTCACAGGCACTCACAAGTGGGGAACTGCCCGGGGTCATTCTGATGTTGCAACCCTATCTTCAAGGTGTCATAGCTTGAAATGGTAATCATCACCACAAGGGCACCTCGCATTCAGGGACTCAGAGGTGGAGTGCCTATTCAGTCAGGAGAAGCAATTTGCCATCGTGAAAACAAGACCTGCTTCCAGCGTTGATTTCCCATCTCATGAAGGAGCTGTTTTTGATAACAGGGAATGGGCGGCGGCACGCACGAGAGGTCTTGATTACCGGCCCCGTTTCTTTCCTCTCCTCTTCAGGATATACACCGCGGCCATGCCGAAGGCGAACGCGACGGTGATATTCGTGACAAGGGCGACAACTCCCATCAGAATCGTCACGGGATAGGATTCGGTCTTGATTCCGTGTCTTCCCAGCTCAAGGGCGACAAAGACCAGCAGGCCTCCGAATATGCCGAGGGGAATAATCGTAAGGCTTTCGGGTTGCGAAAAGGCGAATGCAAGAGCGACCAGGATAAGTCCCGCAATGATATTCGCTCCCCCGGTCCGGGCGCCAAACCGGTGCTGGGCTGCGAGTCCTCCCGCGCCGTGGCACATGGGAAACCCTCCGAATGGAGCTGAAACCAGGTTCATGAGGCCCGTGTTTTTCGCAAGACGGTCAGGCGACACTTCTCTGTTTTGGAAGAGATCTGCCGTAAGGAGCGAAGTGGCAAGAATGGCGTTTCCTATGGTCAGTGGCATCTGTGGAAGAACCAGGTGGAGGGCGGCAAAACCCCAGTCTGCCGAAGCAGGTATTATCAGACCGGGAAAGGAAACGGGCCGAAAGGGATGAAGGCCGCCCATTGCCATTCCGGCGGCAATTCCGATTCCCACCACCAGCAGTGACGAAAGATCAGGAACCGCCCATCGAGTCGAGAGGACAAGGAATACCAGGATAATGCCGATGGAGATTCCCGCAAAGACAGGATCAGCTGTGATAAAGACGAGGGATTTCTTGACGAGTATAAGTGCGAGGCCCAACTGAATACCCCGGATCACAGGTTTGGGCACGATTCTTTTCAACCCTTCCATTCCTCGGAAGAGGCCGAGAAGAAGAAAAAGGAACCCGATGATCATGCCGGAGGCGGCAATCTCGCCCGCCGTGAGCCCTCCGGCAATGGCCACGGCCCCGATGGCCTTCATGGGCTCCACGGGCATCGGAAGCCGGAAGTAGAGTCCTGTGATGATCAGCCAGAGGGCCATGAAGATACAGGCGTGACTGACGTTGATGCCGGCTGTTATTCCGGCGCCGAAGAGTATCGGAAGGATTGTCCCGAAGTTGCCGAAGGCACCGGAGACTTCCCCGGCGGAAAAACGAATACCCCCCTTGATGGCTTCTTCGTGGCGTGATCTGTTCATGGCAGCTGTTCAGGTATGTTTCTTCCCCGTCGCCGAGGATGCTGGGATTTCCGATGACGGCTCCGTGGCGACAAGAAATTCCCCTTCGATGTCCTCTTCTTGTTACATTCTCCTGTCGCTTCTGTTCGTCCGATGATGTCTTACTGTTTACAGGGACGGGGCTCTAAAAGCAACCCGAACCATCCCGGGCCTTCAGGCCTCCGTCAGTTGAGTTCGGCCGCCATGGCCGCGCGCCGGAGAATCTCGAAAAATTCTAGCAGGAGAAGCTCAACGCTGAGATTGACAAGACCGAGGCCCGGCACTGGAAGATGAAGACCGAGGTATTCACCGGCGCCTATGTGCCGAAAGACCTCTTCGAATCCGAACTGGCGAAAGGGACGGCGGTGATCGGCGTGCATCCATGTCTTTCCCTACAGTATTCGTCACGTAAGAAGAATAGGAATAAGAATTGATTGCCCTTCTCAGGGTATGATATAATGCAATACCTTGGATGAAGGAGGGTTGATTATGGGAAAAGCAAAGATAGCGATTACATTGGATGCCGAATATATCGGCGAATTGGACCGGCTGGTGGAGGAAAAGTATTTTCAAAATCGGAGCCAGGCGATTCAGGATGCGGTGAGCGAAAAACTGGCCCGGATGAAGCGCAGTCGATTGTCGATGGAATGCGCGAAGCTCGATCCAGCATTTGAACAGGCTACGGCGGAAGAAGGGTTGTCTGAGGATTTACGTCAATGGCCGGCATATTGAGAGGCGAGATTCGATGGGCGGATTTGAATCCTGTGCGGGGTCGCGAGCAAGCAGGTTTGCGGCCCGTACTGATTGTAAGTAACGACATATTTAACGAACACTCAGGCACGGTCATTGCCGTGGCCATTACGAGCCAGCCTCCAAAGGCAGGGTTTCCATTGACTCTGAAGCTGAAATCATCAATATTACCTAAAAAATCATGGGTCAAGATCAGCCAGATCCGGACACTGTCTGTAGAGAGGCTCGGTCCGGTTATCGGCAAGGCATCTCCGAAAGAACTGGATCAGATTATAGAAGGTCTGAATGAAATTATTGCGTAACCGTTTGCGTTGGGGCAAATGTTGGTTTCGTGGGCGAAGACAGGGTAAGGAGATTTTATGCCCCGAGATATCCCCGTAGGAAACGGCAATCTTTTGGTCGCCTTTGACCGGAATTATCTGCTTCGAGATCTCTGTTTCCCCTGTGTAGGAAAAGAAAACCACACCAACGGCCATCCTTTCCGTCTAGGCTTCTGGGTCGACGGCTCCTTTTCCTGGGTATCTGAGGAATGGGAGATACAGCAGCATTATCTCGAAGACACCCTGGTGACGGCCGTCACCCTTGAGAATGTAAAGCTCGGGATAAGGGTCATGGCCAGCGACTGTGTCGATTTTCATGAAAACATTTACCTCAAAAGAATGACCGTGGAAAATCTCACCGATCAGCCGCAGGATGTCAGGGTTTTTTTCAATCACGACTTCCACCTCTCCGGCACTGAAATCGGCGATACGGCGGTGTACCGTCCTGATGCCAAAGGTATTCTCCATTACAAGGATGACCGCTATTTCCTCATCAATATCCACGCCAAAGGCGAAACGGGAGTTCGCGAGTATGCGATGGGAGTCAAGGAGCAGGGATTGATGCAGGGAACCTGGATGGATGCCGAGGACGGCGTTCTGGACGGAAACCCGATTGCCCAAGGGTCCGTGGATTCCGTCGCGGGGGTGCGGCTTCTGATTGAACCCGGGGCGAAGGAAACGTTCTTCTATTGGATCTGCGCCGGGGTAACCTGGGAAGAGGTACGTCTACTCAATCAAATTGTCACGGGCAAAACACCGGAGGTCCTTTTCAAGCGCACAGCCGATTACTGGAAATTGTGGGTCAACAAGGAAGGTTTAAACTACAATCTGATCCCGGAAAAAATCGCTCGGCTTTACCGGCAGAGCCTGCTCATCATCCGAACCCAGACGGACAATCGCGGCGGCATACTGGCGGCGAACGATTCCGACAACATGCAATTCAATCGGGACACGTATAGCTACGTCTGGACCAGGGACGGCGCCCTGATCGCCATGGCGCTCGATGCCGCCGGATATTTCGGTCTCACGCGGGATTTTTTCAATTTCTGTTCACGGGTGATTACCCCCGAAGGCTATTTTCGACACAAGTACACCCCGACCGGCGCAGTTGGAAGCTCCTGGCATCCCTGGATTCATTCGGGTCAGGAGCAGATGCCCATCCAGGAAGATGAGACGGCCCTGGTGATCTGGGCTCTGTGGCATCATTTCAGCATCTACAAGGATATCGAGTTCATCAAGCCGTTGTACAAACGCCTGGTCAAAAACGGTGCGGATTTCATGCTGCGGTACCGGAATCCGATCACGAAACTCCCACTGCCCAGCTATGACCTCTGGGAAGAGCGGAGGGGCGTCCTGACGTTTACGGCCTGCTCCGTTTATGCAGGACTCCTGGCGGCGGCAAACTTCGCCCATGCCTTCGGGGAGACTGATATTGGGCGTGGTTATGAAACCGCGGCGGCGGAGATCAAGGACGCCTTGATCCGCCACCTCTATCTGAAAAAGAAAAAGCGGTTTTCCCGAATGATCAACTTCAACAAGGATGAATCTCAAGAAGTCGATGACACGATCGATGCCAGTCTTTACAGCCTGTTCGCCTTTTGCGTCTTTCCGCCCGACGACGAGCGGGTATCGGAAACCATGCGTCAGGTCCACGAAAACCTCTGGTGCAAAACTGCCATCGGCGGCCTTGCCCGTTACGAGGGAGATAGCTATCATAAGATCGATGATCGTCTTCCGGGCAATCCCTGGATTATCTGCACGTTGTGGATGGCGCAATTTTACATTGCCAAGGCCGATTCGGCTGAAAATTTGGAAAAAGCATTGGAAATCATGTTGTGGGTTGCCGATCGGGCGCTCCCCAGCGGCATTCTCGCTGAGCAGATTCACCCGCACACCGGGGAACCCATTTCCGTATCGCCTTTGACCTGGAGCCATGCGACCTTTGTTTTTGTTGTTCAGAAATATATCAATAAATATATAAAATTAAATGTCTGTCCGGAATGCGGTCATCCTAAATATTCGAAATACGAGAACATTACTTGACATGACCTCGCGTTAGAAAGAGTACATCCGAAACGATATTATGATATCGGACGGTCAAAGAAAACACTGGACACGGCCCGCCATTCTCATGGCGGTTGTCCTTTGTCTGTTCCTGATTGCCCGGGTTTACAATCTTGATCGCTATCTGCTGGAGCTCCTGCACTGGATGCAGACTACGGGATACCCGGGGATGACGGCTTTCGTTCTGGCCTATGCGGCGGGGACCGTCGCGGCGGCGCCGGGGACACCTCTCACAATTACCGCCGGCGT
>JAQUQY010000103.1 GCA_028715865.1 Syntrophales bacterium | reverse complement strand
ACAGCGTCAGCCTGGACGGAAAGCTAATGGATGTGGGGGCCTATACAACGCCCGTGGGAGTATATGAACAAACGCGAGGTATGGACGATGTTATTCCGAAAATCGGCGAATTCGCAAGGAGGGTAAAAGCCCATGTAATGGGAGAAGAGCTTCCCGTTGCCTCGCTTCCGGCTGCGCCACCCACGGTGTCGCCCCGAACAGACTCGGCCGCTACGCCGAGCGATGAACCTGTTGATGTGCTTCAGTCACAGCGTGGGACCCTTACGTCCGTTATTAATCCCGCTTTCATTTTAAGTCCCGATGTTCTTGCCAGGGAAGGTTTTTTCATGAGCCAGAGGTACCCAAGAAAGTTCAAGGGTATGGACATCGGTGACGTGGATGGTGACGGAAAAAATGAAGTGGTTGTAATAGATGAAACCAACATCTTCATCTATCAGCAGCAGAATGCGGAATTGATCCTGAAGCATACTATTTCGGGAAGATCCTACGACAATTTTATCTCCGTCGATGTTGCCGATATCAATGAAAGCGGGATTCCGGAAATTATAGTGACGAGCATGGTGCAGGAACGTCTCAATTCCTTCATCGTCGAGTATCGGGACGAATCCTATGACACGATAGCATCCGATCTTAGATGGTTCCTCAGAGTTATTGAATCACCGCAGGGTCCGCTGTTGCTGGGGCAGGAAATCGGAATGAACAACCCTTTTGACAATCCCATCTATGAAATTACATGGGAAAACGGAGCTTACCGGCAGGGGAGGCGCATGCCCATTCCCCAGGGATTATCAGTGTACGGCACGACAATGGCAAGCCTTGACCGGGGACGTACGGAACGTGTCATCGCTCTTGATTTTCTTGATTACCTCAACGTCTACCAGAGGACCACCAAGCACCTCGACAAGATTCATGTGTTCAGGGGCGGCGAGGAGCTTCTATGGCGAAGTCATGAGCAATATGGCGGAAGCGACAACCAGATTCACTTCCGCAAACAGGCAGGTTCCGCCGGCATGGATTCTCGCATATCCACAGAGGACAATGTTTACGCCAATGTAAGGATCCTTACCTATGATCTTAAGGGCGACGGCAAAAATGAGGTCATAATCGTTAGAAACATGTCGGCCGTCGGGAGGATGCTGCAGAACGTTAAGCTTTTCACCCGCAGTGAAATTTGCGGGTTCGAATGGGACGGCCTCGGGTTGCTGGAAAGCTGGAAGACACGGACTATCCAGGGATACGTCACGGATTACCAGTTCAAGGATCTGAACAATGACGGGCGGAAGCAGATTGTCCTTTCACTTGTGCTTCCCAGCCAGCAAAGCGTGATAGTCGCCTATGACCTGGCTCTCCATGATTCATCGCAGGATTAATAGGATCTTTTCGCTTCTCCTCTGAAGCGGGAAGAGAGCCCGTTAATTCGGAACTTTAACGGGCTTGACAGTGGGCGGGTTCTGATGTAATAACGCCCGTCTTGATAAGACTGGCGGTGTAGCTCAGCTGGTTAGAGCATACGGCTCATATCCGTAGTGTCCGGGGTTCAAGTCCCTGCACCGCCACCATAAAATCAAGGGGTTACGAGACATGGTCTCGTGACCCCTTTTCTTTCTTAAAAAATGGTACATGCCTTAAGAAAATAACACGGTTACCGGAGATTTCCTTTTATGGCACCAGATTAACGAATTTCACCATCATTCATTTTGTTTTGTCGGCCGGGTAATTGAATTTACAGAAAGCAACGCGGGAGGGAATTGACGCAAGATTTTTTCTATAGTAGAGTCCAACCCGGTTTCACGGTTTCAGTGTGAAACAAATAACCCATAGAGCATTTAAGGCAGGTGTGTCATGTTCAGACGTGTTCTCGTGCCCGTTGATTTTTCCGAAAAATACAGCATGTCCCTGGATATTGCCGTCAATATCGCCAGGCACTATGATGGCGACATCGACATGCTTCATGTAATAGAGACACTTGTGGATGTGGAGTTTTCAGAGCTGGAAGAGTTTTATTCCAGGCTGGAGCGGATGGCATTGAAAAGCATGAAGGCTCTTGCTGCCGCCTACATGGATGTCCCTGTTACCATAAATGTTACTGTATTATTTGGAAACCGATCCCAGGAGATTCTGAGGTACGCGGAAGAGAGGGAGGCGGGACTGATTATAATGAACTCCCATGTCGTCAACCTGGAACGTCCCACTCAGGGGTGGGGCACTATCAGTTACAAAGTGGCGTTGCTTTCGAAATGCCCCGTTATGCTGGTGAAGTAACAGCAGGGGTTTCACGTCAAGGACGTATATTTGATTCCCAGGACCTTCGCTTATCGAATCAAAAAAAGAATGGCCGCGTTTCTCGAAAATCGTGAGCGCATCCGTGGCGAGTACGTGCACAGGATACTCGGTGACCGCCTTTTTGACAGGGAAATATGGCACATCAGCGAACGTTCCCTTTCGGGCGGTTTCGCGCTGGGTCTCTTTATTGCCTTTACTCCCACCATATCTATCCAGATGCTACTGAGCGCCATTCTGGCCATTTGGCTAAGAGTCAACCTGCCCATCGCGCTCGCGGCCTGCTGGATTACAAACCCGCTTACGGCTGTTCCTATATACGCCTATTCATTCAGGCTGGGGCGTTTTCTCATAGACAGCCTTCCCACCTTTATCAAGGCCTATGGATTTCATGGACCCACTGCTCATTACTTTGCGAATGGCTTCTACCTGGTAATCGGAGGGATGGCCATGGGGGGGCTTGCTGCGCTGGCGGGATATTTGGCGGTCCGATTTGCTTGGCGATTATTGCATATGGACGCCGAATCAGCGTCCCAAGACGGGTCGTAGTCAGGCCGTGGGCAGGATTCAGATTAAAGCCTTAGTGGATTCAAGTTTCTGTTTCAGTCGTCCGGGCGAGATCGACTCTGCCGTTTTCAGTTCCGGCGCAAATATGGAAATGGCGTATTCTTCCAGCATCCATTCGAATTCATCAAGGGCACGGAGCTTTTCCCGCGATGTGAAGGATGGAAGGGTTACGCGGATTTCCTCCAGGGCTTCAATGAAGGGGGCCAGTTTTTTAGCCTTTCCTTCTTCCTTGTCAAGGTGAGCAACCCCCCGTTCGGCCCGGATCAAGACTGTCCGGATGTAAAGGGGAAGCCGGCTGAGACGCTCCTTGTCGTATCTACTGATGAAATCGGGGGGTACAAGCCCGTCCAGCTTCTTCTTAAGTGAATCGATGAAGGCGACCATACGCGTACTTGAACGGTTAGCGCCTTCCAGTTCCGCCAGCCGCAGGCCAGTGACAGCGTATATCCTGAGAATAGGCTCCACAAGGTCGAGCATGACTCTGCATGAATCATAGATATTAATCCTTGCTTGTTCCGCCTTTTCAACAAACGCCTTCTCCGTGCGGATTGTGCCCCCCATGAGATCCTCAAGCACTTTCTCGGCCAGCATGTTCTCTAAGGATGTGGCGCCCCCCACAACAATCAGTTTATTTTTTATATCCTTTGGCGTCGAGAGACATTTTTTCAGGTACTTAAAGTCCCTTGAAAACTGAAGTTCATAGAGTCGGATCAGGCCACGGCGATGTTCCCGGAGGGCATTGTCGCCGCTTTGATACAGCCGGAGGTGGACCTGGTTTCCTTCCACGGTAAGGGCGGGAAATGCCTTACCAGTTTTTCGGCCACCGCCGGGGATTTCGATCTCATCGGGCAGGTCGCCGAAGTTCCAGCTGGTCAGGCCGCTACGCTCCCATGCCCTTCGTGCCCCTTCAAAAGAACGGTCAGGCTCCTCCCTGGTTGTCTCCCTCGTCAGTTTTTTAATATCCCGTGAGGCCTTCAACTCCTGTTTGCTGTGGCCTGTAAGGGCGTACCGAATTTTCAGGTGTTCCGGCAGGCTGTCCACGGGCCAGGCCGTGGCCGGAATAGAGATGCCGTAGCGTTTTCTGATCATCTCTGCCAGTACCCCCGGGAGAAATCCCTCTTCCTTTTCCGTCACGTCTTCCAACAGGGTATCCACTGTTCCCGTAATCGGTATTAGCTGCTTTCGATACTCCTTAGGCAGTCCCTTTATGAGGGCATGAATCTTTTCGTGGAGCAGTCCCGGGATTTTCAAGTCCGCTGATCCATCATCAACAGCATGAAGCAGGCGAGCAGGTATCTTCATTGTTATTCCGTCGTCTTCCTCGCCTGGAGCGAAACGGTATGTGAGCGAGAACCTCTCTCCATTCAGACTTATGTGATCGGGATACTTGTCAAGCTCTTCCTTCGGGAGCCATCGCCGCACGTCTTCTTCACTCATCCTGAGAAATTCGTCGGAACCTTTCTCTTTTATAAGCTTGTTAAGGGTTCTGACGTCGAAGACAAGGCCAAGCCTCTGCCGGTAGAAAGCGGCCAGTTCCTCGTCGTCCACGAGGATGGTACGTTTTCTGATCTTGTTTTCCATTGTTACGAGACGGTTGATCAGGGCCTGGTTGTGCCTTAGAAAGGCCGGCCGGTCCGGAAGTTCGCCCTCAATGAGTGCTGTTCTGATAAATATTTCCGAAGCTTCTTCCGGTTTCACGGAGCCCAGGGAAACAGTACGGCCCTCCACTGTGGTAAGGCCGAAAAGGGACACGCGCTCAAGGGCCGTCACTTCCCCCCGTTCGGCGTCCCAATGCGCTTCAGACCATGTTTTCCTGCAGAAATCAGCGCCCGCCTCCTCAAGCCATTCGCTCTTGATCGCTGCGTTTATTCGCGCGTAGAGCCTTGATGTTTTTACCATATCAGCCGAAACTATCCACGGGGGTCCACTGTTGAAGCAACCTGACCCCGGGAAGATTGTGGCCTCCCTTCCCCTGGCGAAGCGGTAAACATTTTTTTCCTTTTTAACCGCGAACTGGGAAATATAACCCGCCAGAATGGATTTGTGGACAGCCTCGTAAAGGGAGTCGCCGGCCAGTGAAGGACCTTCCATCTTCTCCCCTTTCATCGGGCCTGCCTCTTTCAGTATCGCCTTTATTTCGTCGTGAACGCTTTTCCAGTCCCGCATTCGACGGTATGAAAGAGAGTGAACGCGGCACCATTTCTTTTTGCCGCTTTCCGTGGCGCCTGCCCTTGATACGTCCCGGAATGCGTTCCATATATTCAGCAGCGTAATAAAGTCAGATGAGGCATTCACAAATGCCTTCTGTGCCGCATCGGCCTCCTTTTCCCTTCCCGGGGGACGTTCCCTGGGATCCTGGACAGAAAGTGCTGAGGCGATTACAAGTATCTCCCTGGTGCACTTATTTTCTCTGGCTTCCATGATGATGCGGGCGATCCTCGGGTCCAGAGGCAGCCTGGACATGCGGGCTCCCCGGTCTGTAAGGACATAGTCCCGGCCATCAAGAACGATGGCTCCCAACTCAATGAGAATGTCATAGCCGTCTTTCACCGCCTTTGGCTTAGGTGGATCGATGAATGGGAAATCCGATATGTGCCCCAGCTTTCGATGCATCATGCGGAGAATGACCTCGGCCAAATTGGTGCGCAGAATTTCCGGGGGGGTGTGTAAGGGGCGGCTCTCATATTCTTCCTCGGAATAGAGGCGGATGCAGACGCCGCTTTCCACGCGCCCGCAGCGGCCCGCCCTCTGAATGGCGCTGCTTCGGGAGACAGCTTTCCCGGGAAGCCCCATGGTCCTTGTATGGGGACGATATTCAGATATCCTGGCCAG
>JAQUQY010000102.1 GCA_028715865.1 Syntrophales bacterium | reverse complement strand
GATCATCAAAGCACTTCTCCACGGCATCCTTGGTGCGATACACCCTGAGCGCCTCAACGGGATCCTTGATATCGTTGGTCAGAAGAATATAAAACCCGGCATACCGGTTCCGGTGCCGTCGGATCGCTTCGTTGTTGAAGGTTACCTTGCGGCCCCGAAGGGGGGTATCCTTGACGATAAAGAAAGTTTTGTAGGCCTCTTCGTGGCCGCGTATGGAGAGCCCCTGCTCCAGTTCCGCCTTGTAGCCCAGCAGCTCCTCGGTGAACTCATCGGCAGCCGCTGCCGCTATGTGGGCGTTGTAGTACACATGCACATAACACCGTTTGCGGTTATCACCCCAGGCATGGCGTCTCGTATGCACATAGAGAACCTCACCCTCAAGCTTACGGTACCCCTCGGGATCCTGTATGGAGTCGCGCACCTCGTCGATGATCGTTCGTATCCAGGTCCGACGGCCGGGAACGGCCATGATAAACTTGCTGTTGGCGGCAAGAAGCTCATTCACGTTCTTCTCGCTGTAGAACCCCTTGTCCAGAACCAGATGCAGGCGGGGCAGTTCCAGGTAGCCGAAGACCTCCAGAAAATACCGCAGGGTGGCCACGTCGCTTACATTGCCGGGCAGCCGGTTGAAATACAGGGGCAGTTCACTCTTCTGGCCGAAGAGCACGGCCAGGTTGATCTGCTTCAGGCTCTCACCGTCCCGGTTGTAGCCGTACTTGAGATACTCATTGAGCTGGCCGTAGGACGACACGGAGGTGATGTCGTAGTAGAGGTAGTCCCGCTCGGTGATCCTTTTCCCCCATTCCTTGAGGAAGGTCTTCTGGCTGTCGGAATCCAGGCGGGAAAGAATCTCGCTGATTCTCTGGCTTCCGAGATTCCTCTCAGAGGGCTGGAGATGACTTCTGCACCAGCCTTCACAGTGGCTCAGCGGTCCCCCGCGGGCGGCCAGGAAATAGGCCATGGCGAGAATCTCTTTCCAGGTATCAGGAAAGGCCTTTCTCAAGGTCCTGTCCAGTCCAAGCTCGGCCACAACCCCGTCAAGAACCAGGGCGGGACCGGCCACCTTCGTGGTGGCGGCAACGGAGGGATCACGAAGGGCTGCCTGCTCGGGATTCAGACGTTTCGAGGGAATGAACTTGCCTGTTTCGGCATCGAGCTTGCCGATACAGACCCGTTTGCTCCGGGGCTGCTTCTTCTCCTTGTCCCAGACAGCGACAGCTTCATAGACGTAGGTGACGCCGGTTTTCTTGTTGGTCTGCAGTGCGCGATACGCCATGGGGCACCTCCTGGTGTGATAGCCATAAATATGGCTATTTTCGTGGCGTATTGCAAGCATAAAATGACCGTTACGCATTATTTTTACTGCCTATTTACGATACATAGTCACAATTCGAGCGGGAAATGAGGAAATAACAGGCATGTAAACAATTAAGAGCCGGTTAGAAGATCTTCTAACCGGCTCTTTTTTTATAAACCACCTTTGAAGTGATGAACCGCCAATCAGGTTTTTTCGGACACCTTTAGCCTGATCTCGGCCATATTTAGCTCCGCCTTAACTTTTTCGAATTCCTTGTCATCCTTGTCAAGTGATGCCAGTCTGGCCTCAGCGGCTTCCTTCTGCTCCCTTGCCTTAACGGCGTCTATTCTGTCGGATCTTTCGCAGGTTTCAACAAGAACGATGACTCTCTGGTTTGTAACTTCAGCGTAGCCCTCTCCCACAGCATGGTGGGTTTCCTTTCCGTCCCGCGTATAATGGAGCCCTCCGGGCCTGACAGCGCTCAAAAGAGGCGCGTGTCCTATAAGGACACCGAATGCCCCCTCTTCACCGGGGATATTAACATCCTCGACATTATTGCTGAATACCATCTCTTCGGGGGTTACTATTTCAAGCAGTAATTCATCGGCCATGAATAAATCCTCCCACCGGACTCTTAATCCTCCGAGAGCCTCTTCGCCTTCTCAATGACTTCCTCAATCCCGCCAACCATGTAAAAGGCCTGTTCGGGGAGATCATCATGTTTTCCATCAAGAATTTCCCTGAATCCACGCACCGTGTCCGCCACGGAAACAAACTTTCCTTCCGATCCTGTAAACTGCGCGGCGACGTGGAACGGCTGTGACAGAAACCTCTGAATTTTTCGCGCCCTGCCCACGGTGAGCCGGTCCTCTTCCGAGAGTTCGTCCATGCCGAGAATGGCGATAATATCCTGCAGGTCCTTTTATTTCTGCAGAATCATCTGAACGTCGCGGGCCGTGGCGTAGTGCTCTTCGCCAAGAACATTGGGATCGAGTATTCTCGACGTCGAGTCCAGGGGATCCACCGCGGGGTAAATTCCAAGCTCCGCTATGGGCCTGGAAAGAACGACCGTTCCGTCAAGATGTGCGAAGGTCGTTGCGGGCGCCGGGTCGGTAAGGTCGTCGGCGGGAACATAAACACACTGGACCGCCGTAATTGATCCTTTTGTCGTTGACGTTATGCGCTCCTGGAGAGCCCCAAGGTCAGTTGCAAGCGTTGGCTGATAACCAACGGCGGAGGGCATGCGCCCAAGGAGAGCCGAAACCTCCGAACCGGCCTGGGTAAACCTGAATATGTTGTCCACAAACAGAAGCACGTCCTGGCCTTCTTCATCCCTGAAGTATTCGGCCTGGGCAAGAGCGGTAAGGGAAACTCTCATGCGGGCTCCGGGGGGTTCCGTCATCTGTCCGTACACCAGGGCTGCCTGGCTGATAACGCCGGATTCTTTCATTTCCAGGTAAAGGTCATTGCCTTCACGGGTCCTTTCTCCAACGCCGGCAAAAACGGAGATGCCGCCATGATGCATGGCGATATTATGAATCATTTCCATCATAACAACGGTTTTACCGACTCCGGCTCCTCCGAACATGCCCATTTTACCCCCCCGGGGGAAAGGGACAAGGAGATCGATAACCTTGACGCCCGTTTCAAGAACGTGAACCGATGTGTCCTGATCGGTAAAACTGGGGGCTTCCCTGTGAATAGAGGCCGACTGATCCATGGAAACAGGGCCAAGCCCATCCACGGGCCTTCCCACAACATTGAGTATCCTCCCCAGGCATGCCTTTCCCACGGGAACCGTTATGGGAGCTCCCGTATCCTTGGCGACCATTCCCCGCACAAGACCGTCCGTAGTATCCATGGCGACACACCTGACAACGTTGTCTCCAAGATGCTGAGCCACTTCAACGACCAGATTGTCTTCTTCATCGTTGATCGTCGGATTGGAAATCAATATGGAGTTCAAAATATTTGGGAGTTTCCCCTTTTCAAACTCGACGTCCACAACAGGGCCTATTACCTGTACGATCCTTCCTGTATTCATCCCTATCTCCTTAAATGGTCTGTCCGGGTATTCTTTTTTATTTCAAGCCGGGCTAAGATGATTTGGCTAATGCTTCCGTTCCACCCACTATATCCATGAGCTCTGCTGTAATGGCCGCCTGCCTGGCTTTGTTGAACTTCAGCGTAAGGCTTTCTATCATTTCCGCACAACTGCTTGTGGCGTTTTCCATAGCCACCATTCTTGCCCCGTGCTCTCCTGCTGATGTTTCCAGAAGTCCGTTAAATATCTGAACCCTGACGTACATGGGAACAATCTGGGCAAAAAGAACCTCTTCAGAAGGCTCATAAATATAATCTCCGAACACATTCACCTCGCTCAAGTCATCGGCCACCAGGGGCAATAACCGCACGATTTTCGGTCTCTGGGAAGCTATGTTGCGGAATTCATTGTAGGCCACATAAAGTTCATCATACTCCTCATTCTCAAAGGGTCCAATGACATCGGCACCAATCTGAACGGCCAAGTCCATTGTGAATTTAGCCAAGGCATCGATATAACTGGCTTGAATCGATTCCTTGCGCCTGAAGTAGTCTCTGCCCTTTTTACCCACAGCAATCAGGGAAACTTCCTTGCCTTCTTCCCTGTGTCTTTTGATGAATCCTTCGACTGTCTTCATTACGTTGTTATTGAACCCGCCACAGAGCCCCTTGTCCGAAGTCATTAGAATAAGTCTGATTCTCCTTGGCTCTCTAACGGCAAGAAGAGGATTTGTGCTGTCTTTCATCTGCGGAGCCAGGCTGTTCAGCACCTCCATAACCTT
This sequence comes from Syntrophales bacterium, assembly GCA_028715865.1. Lineage (GTDB taxonomy): Bacteria > Desulfobacterota > Syntrophia > Syntrophales > UBA2210 > MLS-D. Next base: position 1,563 of record JAQUQY010000102.1, on the reverse strand, counting down.
CCCCGCGTAGGGCCTGAAGTTTTCCATGCGAGTCTGGGCGGCTTTCAGCCTTGAGGCAGCCACCATGTTCATTGCCTTGGTGATCTGCTTTGTTTTTTCGACAGCCTGAGCTTTTCTCTTAATATCCCTTAATGATTCAGCCATTTAATACTTTTTCTCCTTCGAGCTGACCGGTGCACAGCTTAGGAACCTGCCGGATCAGGCCGCCGCGAACACACTATCAAATTCGGCGAGAGCTTCTCTCAATTTAGTTTCAACTTCGCCGTCTATTTCCTGTTTTTGTTCCAGTTCATCAAGGATATTTTTATGTTTCGTGCCTATGTAGCTCAACAACTGCTCTTCGTAAGCCTTAAGCTGTGAAACCTCGTATTTGTCTACATAGCCCCTGACAGCGGCAAAGAGAACAACTATTTCCTCGGGCATTGTCATGGGCTTAAACTGCGGCTGTTTAAGTATTTCTACAAGACGGGCTCCCCGATCAAGCTGGGCCTGGGTGGCCTTATCGAGATCACTGCCGAACTGGGCGAATGATGCCAGTTCCCGGTACTGGGCCAAGTCAAGTTTAAGCGTTCCAGCCACCTGCTTCATCGCCTTTACCTGAGCGGCGCCGCCCACCCGCGACACGGAAAGTCCGACGTTAATTGCCGGGCGTACACCGGAATAAAAGAGGTCAGGCTCGAGATATACCTGGCCGTCGGTGATTGAAATAACGTTTGTGGGAATAAAGGCGGAAACATCTCCCGCCTGAGTTTCGATTACGGGAAGAGCCGTCAGTGAACCGCCGCCAAGTTCATCATTCAACTTGGAAGCCCGTTCCAGCAGTCTTGAGTGGTTATAGAAAATGTCACCGGGAAAGGCTTCGCGTCCTGGAGGCCGCCTCAAAAGAAGTGAAATCTGCCGGTAGGCAACGGCCTGCTTCGACAGGTCATCGTACATGATTAGTGCGTCCTGACCTTTATCCCTGAAGTATTCACCAATACTGCAACCAGCGAAAGCGGCTATGTACTGAAGCGTACCTGGATCGCTGGCACAGGCGGAAATCACGCATGTGAAATCCATGGCGTCGTTCTGTCTCAGGATTTCAACCACCTGTGCCACGGTGGACTTCTTCTGACCAATGGCGACGTATATGCATTTCACTCCTGTTGTCTTCTGCCTTATTATTGCATCAATACATATTGCAGTTTTTCCGATCTGCCTGTCTCCTATTATTAGTTCCCGCTGGCCTCTGCCAATGGGCGTCATGGCATCGATTGACTTGAGTCCGGTGTACATGGGCTGATTCACGGGCTGACGTTGAATAACTCCAGGAGCCACCATCTCGATACGCCTGAATTCCTTGGCGTCGATTGGACCTTTGCCATCAATTGGCTGTCCCGTCCCGTCGATAACACGTCCCAGCAATTCTTCTCCCACAGGAATCTGAGCGATCCTTTCCGTTCTCTTGACTATATCTCCCTCCTTGATGTGTGTATCGTCACCGAGAACGGCCACACCCACATTGTCCCGTTCCAGATTGAGAACCATTCCAAGAATTCCGCCAGGGAACTCGAGAAGCTCCAT
>JAQUQY010000101.1 GCA_028715865.1 Syntrophales bacterium | reverse complement strand
AGGCCAATACAAAAACACCCCTTAACAAAAATAGCAATACGGCATAAATGCGCATATTATACTTATGGCAAGTAAGTATTGTGGCCGCGGTGGTTAATGGGCATGGTCAAAGACAGTATATGGGACCGCAGATTGGCCTTCCTGTTTTTCAAGCCCATTTTTTTTCGTATGTTGTTTCTGTGAACATCCACCGTTCTGGTGGAGACACTCATAAGATCGGCAATTTCCTTTGTGGTTCGTCCCTCGCTTATGAGTGTGACAATCTTGGTTTCCATTGGTGTGAGAGTTGGATATTTCGAGGAAAGCGTGCGAAGAAAAGGGGAGATTATCTCGTTTATGTGCCTTTCGAGAATATTCAGCTGGTTCCGTTGATGACTGTCCACCTGTGTTATCTTAAGGTTTTCGATATATGGAAGAATTAGTTCTCGTGTATTGCAGATTACCTTTTCTTCAAGTTCCACCCTGTCTTCTTCACGGCGCTTGAGCAGAACCTTGAGGGCCGTGTTTGCGTCTTCAAGGTTACTTGATTTTTCCTCCAGTTCCCGCTCCCTTTTTCTGAGCGCCGACTCCATCTTTTTCCGTTCAGTGATGTTCCGTGCAATGCCGTGAACATATAAGGGCTTTCCTTTTTCCGTTATGAACCGGGCGTTCACCTCCACCCATACGGCTTCTCCGTCTTTAGTGCGGGTCAGAAATTCCCTGGGGTTCTGAACATCGATACGATCAACTTTACCCCGAATCAACTCTTTCATGACGGGAAGGTAATCCCGATCCAGAAGTTCCTCTATGCTCATCTCCAGCAGCTGCGACCGTTCGTAGCCATAGGTATTTTCGGCGGCGGCATTGCAGGACATGATTTTACCTTCTAAATCGAGAATAAAAATGATGTCATTGGCATGTTCGAAGAGCTCCCTGTACTTCTGTTCAGACAGCCGCATGGCTTCTTCGGCTCTTCTGCGTTCCGTTATGTCCGTAACAATCTCTACTATGCCGGTAAGGGCGCCCTTGTCATCCAAAACCGGATAGCTGCGCAATACCCAGTTTTTTTCATAGGATGACAGATCGACAACTTCCTGGGGCCTGGAGGTTCTTAATGTTTTCTCCGCCGGGCAACTGCCACAGGCCCTGCTTCTGTTGTGAAGGGCTTCATAGCAGAGCCTTCCGTTCAACTGGCCCGGCTTCAGGCTGAATGCATCGTGCATGGCTTTATTTGCCCAGATAACCCTCAGGTCCCTGTCGAGGTACAAGACGAGTTCCGTCATGGAATCCAGTATGACGGATTTCTCCTGCTCGGATTTTCTCAGTGCTTCAAAGGGCCGGAAGTTTTTTTTCTTCATTTTATTCAACCGCGAAGAAGCTATAGAAATTTTAGACAATTAAAATATCCGGCATCGTTTTAGCCTTTAATTGCGGAAAAAACCTGATTATGTAGAATCACGCCATGGCGAAGTACCCGGTCACGTTTTAAATGACGCAAGTAATTCTAGTCTTCATTGATGACTTCGTAAAAAGGCACCGGAGGGTGTGACCTCCGGCATTATAACCGGATGCTTCGTTGGGCTTCATCCTTCGTCACTGCGACGCACCGTATGTGCGCCTCATTCCTCAGGATTTGCCCGCCTTGCCTGCGGCTCTTTTTACAAAGCCATCTAATTCGATGGTTTCAAAGACTTTTTACGATGTCATCTTCATTCGTTACTTCATATTCGCAATCATTCCTTGCGAAGCTTCACCTGTGACAAGGCACTGGCGCCCGGCAAAGCCATAAACCGGGTTTTCCGACGACGTTTTCCCCAGGATAAAGAAAGGGACGCTCAAGATTTCGGACAGACAGGAAGCCTCTAAATACTTGACAGTTATCAGGCTACTTCAATGGAAACAGCCGTCGCGTGGGCGATGTTGCATGAAACGGGGCACCGGCTGTCTATTTCTTTTACGAAGTCTTCCTTTTGTTGCCGCGACATATCGGCGTCAATGTCAACAGTCACATTTATTGCTTGAAATCCCGCACGGTTTTCCTTGCTTTTGCCCAGCAGCGTCTCAAGATCCAGGGCGCCTTCAACTTTAATTTCCATGCCCCTGAGTGGCAGCTGCTTCTGGGTAGCGATTATTCTGGCGACGGTTCCTATGCAGCCCGCCATCGAGGCGAAAAGATATTCCAGGGGGGTTGCCCCCGCGTCCATCCCGCCGCCCGCCTTTGGCTGGTCAACAATTATCAGATGCTCCCCGGCTTTAACTTCAATCTTGAACTTTTCATCCATTTTTGCTTCTACGCCTATGGTTTTCATTCTTGCCATGGTTTGGTTCCTCCCGGGATGATTTAATTGAGCTGACAACATTTCCTTTATTGTCGCGTAAGTACATGAAGAAGAATTTCATGTCAATAGGCCCGTTCTTACGGATTCATCCCTGGCTCATGGTATAAATTTTGGAAATCAGGAAGTTACGCGTTCGCTTTACGGATAACACCCGACGCAAGACCTGGGGCATTAAAAAACAGGGAATACGGGGAGGGGTCCAGTGGTTCCTGGTGTTAAAGGAATGGCTGGACTCCCTCTAAGGCTATACCACGCGGAAGTATACTTAAAAGGGGAGAAGTAAAGAATTCTTTTTCAAGCCCCTCTCGGCCGGAAGGGAGAAAATCCGTATTCCTTGTCCTGGACGCGAAAAACGGCCCTGTCCTCTTCATTCTCGATCAGCTTCCCTTCAATGATTCTCTTGCAGCCGAAGTCGTAGAATGTGATCTGGTGGGTGGGCATGTCCTGCTCGTCGATGCCCTTTTTCTTGTAGGCCTGTTGCTGCTCTTCCGGAGACAGTTTTCTCATAGTCAGCTTCTGGCAGCGCTCCCGGTTTTCCTCGTCCGCGCAGCGGATTGAAACGACATAATTCCCGTGAAATTTGATGGGCATTTTGATTTCCATGTCAGGCATCTTTCCCCTCCTGTTGAAATTCGTGCTACCTATATCATACTGGTGAGTATTGGTCCATACGCTCCGGCGAAAAAACAATAAAAAAGAAAACAGTCGTGCATATTCTTCACAACTGTGATAACGGTTTCAGTCAGGCATCGAAACATCGGTCAATATTCGCGGATCCTTACGCGAAGGCGCCCGGAAAGCGGAGGTGAAAAAATGATGGAACTTGGAACCATCGTTGTGGTTGACCATCCGAAACATCCCTTAAACGGTCTTGAGGGGAAAGTAGTAGGCAGGAGAGGTAACCGTACACCCGATGATATGTGGATACTGATATATTTCGCCTCGAAAATGAGAAGCTATCTCGTCCCGGAATCTATACTTTCCTTTCAGAGCCCTGATAACAGGGGCTCCGAAGAGGGTATGCATTAGGGGAATTTATCAGCGCGCCGGTCACGGATCATCGGGCTGAGAAATTCGCCGGATAACCCTTCAATATTTCTGAATTCCTGAAGCAGTGACTACGCCGTCGATCAGTTCAGGCGGCGTGAGATCGAAAGCCGGGTAGTATCCCTTCACCCTGGGGCCGCTGATTGGCTGACTCTGAAATTCAAGGACCTCTCTGGCATCTCGCTCCTCTATGGGAATGTCCTCGCCCTTTTTTGTACGCCGGTCAGGGCCGCCGTAACCCAGTATGTAAAATGGAATTCCGTAATGCCGGGCGCAAATGGCCAGTTGGAGAGTTCCCACCTTGTTCGCCGCCGTACCATCCATTGCAACACGGTCCGCCGCGGTAAAAACTTTCTGTATCATTCCCCGGGACATGCACCAGGCTGCCATGTTGTCGGTTATCAGGGTAGTATTGAAACCCATTTCGCTTACGGACCAGGCCGTGAGCCTGGCGCCCTGCAGGTAGGGCCGCGTTTCAGTGCACATAACATTGATTTCCTTGCCCTTGTCTCTCGCGTATTGGAACATGTACAGCAGGCCGGGACCGGCAAAACAGTGGGTTAGGATGGTATCGCCCGATGTTATAAGCGGTTCCGCGTGAAAGCCTGTCTGACGTGAAATCTCCCGCTGACGTTCCATGGCCCTGTTGAGGTATTTCATTATGATCTCCGACGGCTTCATTGAGTCTTGAGCCTCATCGATCCTCACCATGATTTTATCGAGAAGGGCGGCCATATGGAATCCCGTGGGCCGCGTTGCCCTCAGGAGGGAGGCTGTTTTCTCCAGAGAAACCCGGTCCCGGTCCCGTCCCTTCCGTTCCAGTTCCCTGGCGGCAAGATAGAGGCCAAAGCCGGCGGTGATGGCGATATCCCCGGCTCCCTGAACCATCATTTCACGAATGGCCGAAGCCACTTCCTCCTCGTTACTGCAATAAACAGGCGTAACGATACCGGGTAGTTTTCGGCGGTCAATAATTACAAGTACATCGTCTTCGAGATATACGTTGTTCTCCAGGTTCATCAACAATGGTTCGGACGCCATTTTTATCTCTTTTTCCCCGCGTGTTTTAAAGTTTTTACCTTGACAAAGAAGCGGTTCCGTAATAACAGGTCCCTTGGTTATTCAGATCATAGTGGCCGGCGGCTGCGGGCCGTCTTTTCTTGCATAATGCTGCTTCTGCAATTTAAGGGCCGGCAAGTTGTTTTCCCCCTGTCGGCTTAAGTTTTTGATCAGGTGGGTCTGGGATACTTCTCATATAATCCGCGGGTGGTCAAGCAGTAAGTAGTTGACTAGGATCATAGATTGGTTGCTTGAAGTCTATGATCTAAAAGGACAATAAGACTCAACAGAAGGAGGGTGAAACGTATGTATTTTGCCAAGGAACTGCTGGAGAGCTCCAGCAAAATGAGACAGAAGTGGGAAGACGAGGTCAAGAAGGTCATTGCCAAGAATCCTGACCAGAAGCCTCGGTGGTCGACCGTGTCCGACCTGGAAATAAAAAGAATATACGGACCGGAAGACATCAAGGATATGAATTTTGAAAATGATATCGGTTATCCGGGACAGTATCCCTACCTGAGGGGCAATCAGGCAACGGGGTATCGCGGCAAGTACTGGACTTTCAGGATGTTTGCCGGAATGGGCGACGCCAAGACCACAAACGAGCGCTGGCACATGCTGCTGAAGGAAGGCCAGACGGGCCTCAGCACGGCCTTCGATTTTCCAACCCTTATGGGCTACGACACTGACTCTCCCAAGGCGAGAGGAGAGTGCGGGAAGTGCGGCGTTGCCATAGATACGCTGGAAGATTTCATGCAGCTTGTGGACGGCATTCCCATGGACCAGGTCACCACGTCCATGACGATCAACCCCCCGGCGACGGCCCTCTGGGCCATGTACTGCGCCGCCGCGGAAATCAAGGGCATTCCCCTGACGAAGATCGGCGGAACCATTCAGAACGACATGCTGAAGGAATTCATCGCTCAGAAGACTCTCATGTGTCCCCCCGATCCTTCAGTCAAACTGATCAGCGACACCGTGGAATTCGGAACCAAGTACGTTCCACGCTGGAACACGATTTCCATCAGCGGATACCACATTCGGGAAGCAGGATCCACCGCGGTTCAGGAGCTGGCCTTTACGCTCAGGGACGGAATGGAATACGTTGAGGACGTGATCCGGCGCAAGGGTCTCAAAGTCGACGAATTCGCCCCGCGGCTGTCCTTCTTCTTCAACGCTCACATAGATTTCTTCGAGGAAATAGCCAAACTGAGGGCCGCACGCAGAATCTGGGCAAAGGCCATGCGTGAACGCTACAATTCCAAAGATGAGCGATCCTGGTG
>JAQUQY010000100.1 GCA_028715865.1 Syntrophales bacterium | reverse complement strand
CCATAGCCTCCAGATACCAGGGCCGGAAAGTGGGATCAAACCCCTCCGGGGGCGTCCAGGCGGCGGGATCGATGATCATGGAGCCGTCGGAATATCCGGCATAGACATATAAATAATTCTCGTTGGCGGCAGAAGCGGCCATAAATGCATCAAGCGCCCTCCTGCGATCCTTCTCATCCAGAACAAGGGTGTCCCGAACGTCTGCATTCTCAGCAAGCATGAAGATGGTGTTAATAACTTCCCTGAAAAAACCGTCCACGAATAGTGTCGCTGCAATGTTTGCGTGCCTGTTTACGGCAAGAGCCTTGGACCTTTCTGAACTATATAAAGTGAAGGAAAAGAGTAGACCGAAAACGGTTAACACCGCCATGGAAAACAAAACACTGCTCCTGAATAATTCCCCACTGACGCTAGACCGGCTTTTTGCTTTTTTCATAAGATCAACACCGAAGCCTTAAAAGCAGGAGCTTACAGACTGAGAGGCAGGCATACTGATGGGTTTTGCCCTTCGAAAATTCGCTTTCATTCCATAAGCTCTTCGACTATTCGCTTCAACTCTTCCCCCTTAAAGGGCTTTTTCAAGGCTCCAAGGAAACCGTAGACAGCATAATTCTCAACCACAATATCGTCGGTAAACCCCGAAACAATAATGGCCATGACTGCGGGATCGATTTTCAACAGCTCTTCCATAGCCGCCAGCCCGCCCATCCCCTCGCGAACCGTTAGATCCAGCATCACCAGGTCAAAGGTATTACCGGATACCAAGCCTTCACTGTAGGAATCGATGGCCTGACGGCCGTCCTGCACTTCAGTAACCTCGCAGCCCAACCGTTCCAGAAAGGCACGCTCAACATCACGAATATGAGATTCATCGTCCATGATCAATACCCGGCCATGAAAGGAAGGCTGAGTATCACTAGATGCTTTCGCTGTGCCTAACCTGGCTGGAATATGGATGACAAAGGCACTGCCTTTACCCGGCTGAGATGTGAACGTGATGGTCCCGCTATGTTTTTTTAAAACGGAGTAACAGACGGCCAGCCCCAGTCCCATACCCTTTTGTGTCCCCATGCCCTTGGTGGTGAAGTAAGGATCAAAGATTTTTGGCGCGATTTCAGGGGCAATACCGGTTCCGTTGTCGGAAAAGGTAATCCTGAGATATTCCCCTTCCTTAAGGTTCGGCACTTCCCCCGTTGACGCAATAATGTTTTCAGCCTGAACGGAAAGTACTCCTCCATCAGGCATGGCCTCAACGGCATTGAGCGCCAGGTTAAAGAAACACTGCCTCAACTGTTGTTCGTCCGCTTCAACAGGCCAGAGATTATCCGGCAAGTCAAAGGAGGTATTTACCCGGCCTACATTAACAATACGATGAACGGCATCTTTGATGACGTCTGCCACATCAGTGATCTTTTTCCAGGGAAGTCCTCCCCGGGAAAAGGTGATCAACCTTCCGGTAAGCTCCCGTGTCTGCGCTATACTTTGCAGAGCCGCCTTTAATCGCTTATAAGGAACAGTATTTGACGGCATATCCATTATGGCCAGCTCAACGTATCCCTGGACTGAGGTCATCAGGTTGTTGAAGTCATGGGCGATACCACCCGCCAGGGTGCCAAGGGATTCAAGTTTCTGGGACTGGGCAAGCTGACGCTCCAACTCAAATTTTTCTTGCTCGACGCACTTGCGATCGGTGATGTTTGTTGCTATCTCCATTCTAACCATCCGTCCATCCGTCCAGGGGATTGCCAAATCCCGGCAATCGAACCACATTCCGTTGACGGTATTCTGAAACTCCCAGGCATAAACACCTGTGGGCTTTCCGTCTCTGTCGAGCAGCTTCTCATTTGTGCAGAAGGAACAGGGACCTTTCTGATCCTTCTGAAAAACGCTCCAGCACTTCTGACCAATAGTGTCGCCCCATAACTTACGACCAAACAAATTGGTAAACAAGACTTCATAAGTTTCCATATCTGCAATATAAACATGAGCATCTAGGCTATCTAGAATTGTCGTTAATCTTGTACTGCTCTCCATTAAAGCCTCCTCCGCACGCTTGCGATCGGTGATGTCAACCAGAGTCCCCTGTACCCCTATCAATTGTTCATCTTGAAAGATTGCTCTCCCGCTGGTTCTCATCCACAGGGGCGTACCGTCCTTTGCCAGGAACCTGTATTCTGAAGGTTCATAAACGCCCGCGAGGACTTTCTGGAACTGGTCAATGCGGCCTTCCCTGTCATCAGGATGGACAAAATCTATGTAGTGCTTACCTATCAACTCTTCGGGCTTGTGACCACCGATTCTATCTATGCCCGAAGACATGTAGGTAATGACTCCCTTGTCGTCTAAAGCGTAGACAATTTCATTGAGATTCTCCACAAGATTGCGATACTTCTCTTCGCTTTGCCGAAGCGCTTCCTCGACCCTTTTGCGTTCAGTAATATCGCGGCTCACACCCACAGTACCGACAATGACTCCCTGCTCGTCACGAACTCCCATAACCATGTTTTCGAGCCACCGCGTAGAACCATCCCTGTGGTAGAATTCCGCATCCACAACGATTACTCTGTCAGGATCAGCCAGTCCTTGCTCCTCTAGAGCCAATTCTTCCGCAAAACGTTCCATAACTCCTTGCAGGCTCGAAGGAGTAAAAACTTCTTCCGGTCTCTGTGAATTCCGCTCCTCCGAAGTGAAGCCGAGCACCCTTTCAAAAGAAGGGCTGTTATAGAGCGCCCGTAAGCTTAAATCGGTAACCCAGAAAATATCAAACATGCTTTCAGCAATCATTCGATACTTGCCGTCCCGAACCTGAACCAATTCGGCATTTTTGAGTCCCAGGACCAGCTCCATCAAAGCCGCGTTTTCTGGAATCAGTTCCCGGTCGGTCCTTGAATGATCGGACATACAACCTCCTATCGAGACAAAGGATACAAGAACGGACAGCAAAATAGATACTTGATACAGGAATAAAAATAAGACTATCGGAAAACCATTGAGGTGTCAAAAAAATACTGTCCCATGGGCGTTTTTCGCTGTTTGAACTTCATTCAGGGTGTCCGGTAGAAACGTGGGCTGGTCCAGGTTATCACATCAGTGCAGTAACGGCGCTTGTCACGAATCTATCACAATAACCAGAAAACAGGGGCCACAAGCCACATTTAGGGCTTGTAAACCCCTGTTTTGATTGGTACGCCAGCGGGGATTCGAACCCAGGACCTACGGATTAGAAGTCCGTTGCTCTATCCAGCTGAGCTACTGGCGCTTATATCAAATAAAGATATATAGAACTAGCCTGTGAGACTGGCTAGGACTAACGCCTTTGGGCCATACTGTCAAGTTAAAACTAGACTTTCAGGTTTTGTGGATTGTCGGAACACCAAGGGACGAAGATGAAAAGCAGCGCACGCTCTATTATTTTGGCGGCTTTCCTTTCAGGCCTTGCAATGGAGAAGAAAATCCTGTATTGGAAAGCGAAATTTCCACAGCACCACCACGAAGGAGGACACCATGAAGGCTTTAGTCACCTATTATTCCCAGTCGGGCAACACAAAAACCATCGCTCATGCTATCTACGATGCCCTGACCTGTGAAAAGGAAATCAAATCCATAGGGGATGCCGGCACAGCGGAAGGTTACGACGTCATTTACTGCGGGTTTCCCGTTCATGCCCACAGTGTGCCTCCGAAAGCCCAGGGCTTTATTAAAAATATGGCTCCGGGACAAAAGGTGGCCTTTTTTACCACTCACGGATCCCTCAGAGGGGGGCAGCTTCCCATGCAGGCCCTGGAAGACGCTCTTGGGCTTGCTGTCAAGGCTAAAGTACTTGGATCATTCGGCTGCCGTGGGAAGGTAGAACCTAAACTCCTGGAAAAGCTTTCAAAAATGCCGGAGCACCAAAAGTGGGCTGAAGAGGCGCTGGGCGCCAATGAGCATCCCACTGCCGCCGACCTGGAAGACGCCGCCGACTTTGCTCTTAACATCCTAAAAAAAACCTGAAGACTTCAACAGCAGGCTATATGCGGCATTTATTGCCGTACATAGCCTGCAATCCCATCATAGCGGTAGCCTCTGCGCCGTTGCTCTTCCTCTCCCCTGAGAGTTGTCGTGAAAATATAGCGGCGTGTTTCGGGACTGTATAACCTGTACAGCTCACGCGTTTCCGGAAGCGGTATCAGGGCGATATTGCCCATGGAACCAAGAAAGACATATCCTGCTTTTTCCTTCCCATTGTCTGACCTTTCGTAGGAATAAAACCAGGAATCCCTGACTGGGTGATGCCAGACATAGAAATCAGCCGTTCCGGGGGTACCCGGGCTGAAAAGTTTAAAGGCTTCTCCTTCCTTACGATATTTACTGAGCGCACCCTCATGGGCTGTCAATTTATCGGAGAAAAGAATTCTGTCTTCGCCTTTTCTATAAAAATAAACCGGTATCAGAGCAGATGTTCTCCGCTGTTTTACTTCGAAGGATATTTCAACAATTTCCCTGCCTCCATTGGAGTCGAAAAGTATGTTTTCACTATACAATCCTTTTTCCAGGCCGCCTGGATTTATAATAACGTTTACAAAATCCGTGGAAGGTCCAGTAGAGCCCCTTGCAGGAGACAATCGTATCCAGCTTCCCGATCCAAGCTTTTGTGTGCTTCCGTAGGTACGGAAACCCTCAACAAGAAAGCTCCCGTCCCTTTCGGCTACAATTGTTAGTTCATGGCTTCCACCGGACAGACCGGAGGCGAGAAGCTTTTCAGATCTTACTTTTGATTGAGCAAAACAGTCGATCTCGGCTACAAGCTCGCCATCTACGTAGGCGCGAAACGATCCACCGCCATTAGTCTTGAAATAACTGATAGATATGCCGACTCCGTTAAAGCTGTACTTAATGGTGTCCTCTCGCGCGAAGCGTTCGGGGTATCCCCCTCTCCCCCTCCACCAGCCTGACATCTGTATCGCTTCGGCTACGTTTGCCGGCGGGCGGTAAAAATTCTCATTCTGGACCTCTTCATTGTATAGCGAAAGGAATGATCCTCGTGGAAGTGTCATGCCGTAAAAGGAGCTTCTTGCCCCCTGAACTTGCGCGTTCCAGGCAAGAATCGATTTTCCCGCGTTTCTGACGCGAATTTTCGGCATGTAAACTTTGTCACCGTCAAGCTCGCCAAGCGTAAGTCCCCTTGGCTCAAGCTCCAGAATTGGACGGGATTCTTCAGCGGAAACGCGGTATGAGAAATAAATGGTCCGCTGCCGGTCATTGAAATTAACCGTCATGGCGTCTCGATACTCGCCCGCGGGCGCATTGCGGAGATATACAGCCGTCCTGCCTCCCAGGCCTACAGTCAGTTCCAGATTAAAGGTACCGTCCTTTAAAACAGGTCCCTCTTCAGTCCCCGGCAATGAACGAAGAGTCATTTTTAGCGGAAGAGCTGTTTCTGTCATAACCGCCGATGGGTCATGAGAGCGCTCTTCAGCATCCTGCTTTTTCCCTTTCCATTTATTGGGTTCCTGAATCCTGATATCCGCGGGTTCATCACCCGTTTTCCTCGCGTGAAACAGTCCTTCTGAAGTCTCGCCCGGCCCGACAATTCCCATATCGATTTCGTGGGGGGATATCCTGATTTTTGCCCGGGGATCTATATCGGTAACTTCGATCAAGGCAACTGTACTTTCCACTCCCTTTTCTATTCTCTTTACCTCTGTCACTCCCGGAGACTGGGCCGTAAACAAACCGGTCCGTCCCGCAAAGGAAGC
>JAQUQY010000099.1 GCA_028715865.1 Syntrophales bacterium | reverse complement strand
CCAATTTACTATGTTAACGCGTCTCCACACATCGGACACGCTTACACGACTATCGTCGCAGACGTGATGGCGCGTTTCAATCGAATGACGGGTAAGTCCACTTTTTTTTTAACAGGAACCGATGAACACGGCGATAAAATCGCCGAAGCGGCTGCAGCAGCCGGGGTGCATCCACGGGAATATGCCGATAAAATCAGCGCCCAGTTCAGAGACCTCTGGCCAGTATTGAATATTACAAATGATCATTTTATACGGACCACCGATGAAGCTCACCAAAAGGTTGTTCGGTCTATTCTTCAGAAGGTCTATGATGCCGGTGATATATATTTCGGCGCCTACGAGGGGAACTATTGCGTCGGGTGCGAGCGGTTCTATAGGGATTCCGAGCTTGTCGACGGGAAATGTCCCGATCACCAGACAAAACCCGAGGAAAGAAAAGAAAGCAACTATTTTTTCCGCATGAGCCGTTACCAGGGCTGGCTGATTAGCTATATCAAGGAAAATCCGGATTTCATAAGGCCCGAACGCTACCGGAACGAAGCCCTTGCTTTTCTCAGGGAGCCCCTGGAAGACCTCTGCATATCACGCCCCAAGTCCCGGTTGACCTGGGGGATAACGCTTCCCTTCGACGATAATTATGTAACCTACGTCTGGTTTGACGCGCTTATAAATTACATTACCGGCCTTGGCTATCCCGACGGGGAAAAATACCGTAAATTCTGGCTGTCGGCTCAGCATCTCATAGCGAAGGATATTCTAAAACCCCACGGTATATACTGGCCCACCATGCTAAAGGCGGCTGGAATCGAACCGTACCGGAATTTGAATGTCCATGGCTACTGGAACATAGAAGCGGGCAAGATGTCGAAAAGTCTGGGCGCCGTGGTTAAACCCCTCGATCTGAAAGACAAGTATGGTCTCGATCCATTCCGCTATTACCTGATGCGGGAGATGGTCTTCGGTCTTGACGCGAACTTCAGCGAGGAGGGCCTTGTGGCTCGCCTCAACTCGGATCTTGCCAATGACTTGGGCAACCTGGTTAGCAGGAGCCTGTCGATGGCCGTTAAGTACTGCAAGGCCAGGGTTCCTGAAAAGGGGCAAGCAGTTGATATGGACCGTGATCTAATTAAGCGTGGCGAAGCCCTTCCGGGCGCCATGCGGTCATCCTTCGACTCGCTTCAGTTTCACAAGGCCCTCATAACGATATGGGAATTTATCAACGCAGCCAACAAGTACATAGTTGAAACGGAACCCTGGCTGCTAGCAAAAAGTGAATCCAAAGCGGAACGTCTCAATACGGTCATGTATAATGTTCTCGAGGCGCTTCGATTTATCGCAGTGGTCCTTTTCCCCTTTATGCCCGACACATCGGTGGAGATACTGCGGCGGTTGGGCATGCACGGGATCCCTGTACTTGAAAATGTCAGGAGCTGGGGTGAACTTGCGCCGGGAAGCAGCCTGGAAAAAGGGGATGCCCTTTTCCCTCGCAGGATTTTGGAAGAAAGAGAGTCGCCGGCCGACACCGGGCTCAAGGACATAAAAGATGAGGTGGATATTAAGGCTTTTCAACAGTTGGACATCAGGGTGGCAAGAATTCTTGAAGCCAGAGCGGTTCCGAAATCTTCAAAGCTGTTGGAGCTGAAAGTGGATATTGGTCAGGAGCGTACCATCGTCGCGGGTATCGGGCAGGATTACAGTCCCGATGACCTCCCGGGGAAGCTTATTGCCGTTATAGTCAACCTGAAGCCTGCAAAAATAATGGGTGTCGAATCACGGGGGATGCTTCTGACCGCTGAAGGTGAAGATGGATTCAAACTGGTTATCTTTGACGGAGAGGCGAAGGTGGGATCCAGGATATCCTAGTACTTGTAACTCTTTAACTGACGCAAGGAATTATTCTTAGTCTTCATTCGTAACTTAACATTCGCGGTCATTGCCTGCGAATCTTCGCCTGTTACACGGCACTAGCCGGATGCCGGTTAATCATAAAAAAGCGGGCTCTTGGAACAAGCTTCCCTTTGCCCGCTCTTTTGTTTAGCCTTTTTCTTCTACTGCCGCTTTGCCATGTAATCAATTAAATCTATCATCCGGCAACTGTAGCCCCATTCATTGTCATACCAGCCGCAGACTTTCACCAGCGTACCCTCCACTATGTAGGTAAGGGGGGCGTCGTAAATGCAGGAGTGGGGATCCTTGGTAAAGTCTTTCGATACAAGAGGCTCATCACAATAGCGGAGGACTCCCTTCATGGGCCCCTCGGCGGCTTTTCTGAAGGCGGCATTTACGGATTCCACATCGGCCGCCTTTTCAAGATCAACAACCAAGTCGACCATGGATACAGTCGGTGTGGGAATGCGTATGGCAAATCCATTCATTTTTCCGTTAAGGCTGGGTATAACCCTGCCAATTGCCTTTGCGGCGCCTGTGGTTGTGGGAATCATTGAAAGGGCCGCCGCCCTTGCCCGCCGCAGATCACTGTGGGGGAAGTCCAGAATGCGCTGGTCATTCGTATAGGCATGGATGGTGGTCATCAGGCCCGATTTAACTCCGAAGGTGTCATCGAGAACCTTCGCCAGAGGTCCCAGGCAGTTTGTAGTGCATGAAGCGTTTGAAATGATATTGTGGAGATCCGGATTATATATGTCCTCGTTGACGCCGAGAACAACCGTCACGTCTTCGTTGCTGGCCGGCGCCGAAATAAGGACTTTTTTTGCTCCCGCCGCGATGTGGGCGGCAGCTTTCTTTCCATCGGTGAATAATCCCGTAGATTCAATAACCACGTCCACACCCAGATCTTTCCAGGGAATCATTGCGGGGTCGCGCTCCGAGAAGACCTTGTATTCTTTTCCGTCCACCGTTATGGCGCCTTCTTTGGCCTTCACCTCGGCGGGATAAACGCCGTAGTTTGAATCATACTTAAACAGATGGGCCAGGGTCTTGGCGTCCGCCAGGTCATTAAAGGCCACAATCTCCAGTCCGGGCAGATTCTTTTCCAGGGCCGCCCGGAAGACCAGTCTTCCGATTCTTCCAAATCCGTTCACGCCTATCTTCATCATTGTTTGCTCCTCTTCCTTGACGATATGTCGCGTCTATCCCTGCCTTCTTTCTGAATGAAAGTGCAGTTCTGACGGATCTATAAAAGATTGAACTCCTGATAAAATGCTGACAATGCCTCGCGGGTTAAGAAAAAAGCGCTGCCGGCGAGGGAATTGCGACATCGACGGTCTTTACCAGTTCACCTACGGATAAGGCCGTTCCCTCGATTTCGAGTTTCCTGAAAAGCAAGGCGAAGCGTTCCTCAAGCTCCGACCCAATGGCTTTCAGGACGGAAGCGTCCATGCTCCAGAATTCCTGTTTAAAGGGTCCGAAACCCTTCTTCCGTGTTTTGTATATGAACTGCTCTTCCGTGTCCTTTTCCTTCTTTTCATCCCTCAGTTCAGCGTTAATGTAATCGTAGATCTTCTTTTTCAGGGATTCGGGAAAGTGGTTACTGTCATAAATTATGTTCTGAAATCCCGTGGCAAGGTGTATCTCGGCGGTTCCCGTCTGCGGGAACCTGTCGAAGGCGTCCTCGGGAAGTGTGGAAGCGCCGTGCTGTACGGCGCCCGCCAGGCCGTACTGTCTGCGTGCCGTTTCCGAAATCCTCTGAAGTGTGTCGAAATCTATTTTCACCGATGCGATGGAGCCGTCGGGAAGGGGAACGCCTCCATGGGTAGTTCCGGTCTGAATGCTGATTTTGCTGATCCCCTTCAGCGAGCCCGGCCCTTCCTTTTCAAGCTCCGCTTTGTATCCATCCATGAAAGCCACGAATTCTTCCACTGTGGTGTTCTTGCTTCCCACTTCACCGATTTCACCGCCCACGGAAATGGTGATGCCCAGCGGCTCGATTCTCCTGATAAGTTTCGTCAGGTCGGCCGTCACGCGGAAGTTGTCTTCCTGCTGTTCCCCAAGTGAGGGTTTTGAAAGGTCGACCAGTGTCGAGGCGTCAATGTCGATATTGTAGAATCCTCCCTCCACAGCCTCCATTATCAGCTTTTCCACGGCGTCCATCTCCCCTGAGGAATCAGCGGAGAATTTCTTGGCATTTACCTGGAAGTGGTCTCCCTGCATGAAGAGGGGCCCGCGGTATCCCGCTTTGATGGCCGCAGCGGTAACGGCCGCGGTGTATTCCGCGGGGCGCTGGTTCGTGTAGCCTATTTCAGAACGGGCTATCTCAAAAATGATGGCCCCGGCATTCATGGCCATTGCGGCGCGGAAAACGGCCTGGGCGCAGTGATAGGTAATGCCCCGTATATTGATAGCCGGAACAGTGAAACCCGAAACAGCCCCACTGCCCATGGCTTCATAGAGAGGTTGGATGGAAGACGACAATATGCCAAGGGAGGCTCCCGCCATTCTTAGCGTCCACGCGGCCGACTCCCTCACTTCAGGACTGGGGCTCAAGACAAGAGAATAGGCCAGGTCGTCCACCAGCACTTCTCTCAGCCTTGTTTCATCAAGCACCGTAATCCTGTCCTCTTCGAGCTTAAGAACCCTCTCCGTCATCTTTTTGAATTCATCGATTGTTTTAGCTGTCATAGATGCCTCCCTTGTTAATCCTTTCCGGCAGCGAAAAATTCCCGGGCCTTTTCGACCTCGAAGGGGCTTCCGATGTAAATGGGATTCCTCTGGTCAAGGGTTTCCGCGGTTATATCCAGAATGTCGCGGGTTCCGTCAGTCGCCCTGCCCCCTGCCTGCTCTACGAGAAATGCCATGGGCTGCAGCTCGAAGACAAGGCGGAGCTTTCCATTGGGGCTGTTCTTAAGCGCCGGGTAGGTGAACACTCCTCCACGCTTGATCATTATCTGGTTGATATCCGGGACGAACCCCCCGCTGTATCGGAGTTTGTATCCCTCATCGTCAAGGAAGCCCACGTAACGGGCATGATTCTCCGTCCAGTCTCTCTTAAGCCCTCCAATGCTGTAAATTGAACCGCGCTGTTTCAAAGTTATGTTTTCTTCCGAAAGAACATATTCGCCTTCGCGGTTCAGGACAAACTCATGGGTTCCCTTTCCCGCCGAATATACCATTGTGATAAGGGGCCCGTAGGTTATGTACAGAGCCGCCACCATGCTCTTTCTTCCCTGGGAAGGGACGGGTTCATTGTGAATGCCTATGATTGTACCGATGGCAAGGTTGGTGTCCACAAGCGACGAGCCGTCAAGAGGATCCGCAGTTATGTAATATTTTTCATCGCCTTTGCCGATTTTGATGATTTCGTCCAGCTCCTCCGAGGCGTATTCCCTGACAAATCCTGAGAATTCCAGCTGATTTCTTAAGATTCTGTCTGAACTCCTGTCCAGGGCCAGCTGCTCTTCATCGTATATGTTCTTGAGGCCCGCCAGTTTACGGTTAGATTCATGTATTTTGGCTGAAATATATTTGCCAGTCACGGCGATCTGCCATATTAGCCGCCGCAGATCAAGTTCGATTCCAGCCACCCACATGTGGCGCCGGAGGTCGATGAAATATTTTGTGGCATCTGAAATATTGTTGTTAAGCATGAGAATTCGTCTCTCCTCTTTGGCAGTGAGAAATTCCTTTTGTGGGCCATGGCCCGGCAGGCAGCCCCAACTTTACAGCATACACTTCCATCAGTCAAGGAACTTTAAAGCTTGCAACTCTCATGGGAAAAGGAGATATACTCCATGTAAACATGATGAGTCTCCAGTTCCTTCGTAACCGTTCAATCACTTAATCGGGTGCGGATTCCGGTTCAGGCGCGGTTCGCCGGAATTCCGGACGGTGCTTCAGGAGCTTTTCTATCGGAGGAATAGAAGCCGCCAGCCTAGAGGGG
>JAQUQY010000098.1 GCA_028715865.1 Syntrophales bacterium | reverse complement strand
ATTCGCACCGCCGAGTCGGTCTTGTTGACGTGTTGGCCACCGGCGCCGCTTGAGCGGTAGGTATCTATCCTCAAGTCGTTTTCATCTATATTGATATCGATGTCATCTTCCGGTTCCGGGTATACGAAAACGGCTGCAAATGATGTGTGTCGACGTTTTCCGGCGTCAAAGGGCGATATTCGAACAAGCCTATGAATACCCGCCTCTGCCCGGGCGTGCCCGAAAACATAGGGACCTTCCAGTGTCAGGGTGGCGCTTTTGATGCCGGCTTCATCTCCGGGCTGAAGATCGACAATAATCACCTTATAACCTTTGATTTCGGACCATCGGAGATACATACGCAGAAGCATCTCAGCCCAGTCCTGGGCTTCCGTTCCCCCAGCACCGGCGTGAATGGTCATTATAGCGTTGCCGGCGTCGTGTTCACCGGCCATCATAAGTGTGACTTCCTCTTTGCGAATCCGTTCTTCCAGCGGGCTGAGATCCTTTTCTATGTCCTTCAGCGTTTTTTCGTCATTTTCGTCGCGGGCCATCTCGAAGAGGTCGGCCAGATCGGCCAGAGATCCGTTCAAGTCATTCCAGGTAACGATCACATCTTCGAGTCGGCTTTTTTCACGCAGCACCTGCTTCGCATTTTCCTGATCATTCCAAAAGTCATTCTTTAATGTTAGCGACTCAAGCTCTTTAGTACGAAGAGATATATTTTCCAGGTCAAAGACAACCCCTTAGGTTGTCCACCCGTTTTCTTAGTCTTTCTATGGTTTCCCTGATATCCTCGATCATGACCATCTCCTTCTGTAAAATAATAATATTCCGGACATAAAAATACAGCCAAGTGCGAAAATGTCTCCATATTGAGTGTAAAAAGTAGAAATGGAAGACACTTTCACTGTTCCCATCAAAACATCCCTTTCGAACAGGGCCGTCCTTCCTGTTATTCGTCCCAGGGGATCCACAAAGGCGCTGATTCCCGTGTTGGCGGCCCTCGCTATGGCCCGGCGATTCTCAACAGCGCGGAGAGGAAGCATGGAGAGATGCTGATGGGGTGCAGATGTCCTTCCGTACCAAGCGTCGTTGGTAATGTTAACAAGATAATCGGCCCCACTCCTTGTGTAACTCCTGCTGATTTCCGGGAAGATTCCCTCATAGCATATTAAGACTCCCGCTGCCATATCATTAATTACAAGGGGTTTAATACGGTTTCCCGGGACAAAGTCTGAAAAACCCTCCACCAGTTTGTCAACAAAGAAGAGGATACGCCTCAGGGGAACATATTCTCCGAATGGAACCAGGTGCGTTTTGTCGTAGCGCCCCATAATGTCTTTACCGGGCGACACCAGCCACGAGCTGTTCAACAGGGCCAGCCGTTCATTGACGAAAGTATAGCTCGGGCTTCCAAATAGCAGAGCTGCCCCGGTTTCCCCTGCCACATCAAGAATCTTTCGATGGTTATCGTCTACATCCTGAAAAAAAACAGGCGCCGCAGTTTCGGGCCATATGACAAGGTCAACCCTTGGGTAGGCTGCTTTGCTTGAAAGATCACTGTATATCCTGATTGTTTCCTCCTGATAGTCAGGGTGCCATTTGACGGATTGGTCAATGTTGCCCTGTATCAACCCTACAGAAAGGGATTCGGCAGCTATCAGTTCCACCTTTACTGAAGCGATTCTATAGCAACCATATGACAGGACCGCCGCCGTGATGCCCGCGCAAACTGCAGTCTTTATAACCAGTCTCCGGCTTCCCCCCTCCCGCTTTAAAAGGTCAAAGAACATACAGTTAACGAGAACAACCAGAAATGTGACGCCGTATACTCCCGTAATGTCAGCCAGTTGTATGAAATATATCCGATCGTGAAGAGCGTAACCTAGATTTTCCCAAGGAAATCCCGTTAAGGCGTTAGACTTGATGTATTCAAGTGCCGTCCACAGAACAGGACCGGAAACAATGACCGGCACTCCGCTGCTCCCGGTGAGGGTAACACCCATGGCGAATAAACCGACATAAAGGGATAAATAAAACGCGAAGAGCAGCATCATGGCGACGGAAAAAAAGAAAGGCAGGTTTCCGTAATGATTGACGACGTATACTATCCAGTACACCAGACCTATGTTGAATACGAAGCCTGCAATTATGCCAATGCCTAAGGCTTTGCATGGGCCGACGTTCCTGATGGCGAACAACAGCGGTATCAGTGCCGTCCATACCAGGAAGTCCTGATTAAGCTTAGGGAAGGCAAGAACGAGGAGAACTCCCGACAAAAGGGCAAGGGCCATGCTTTTACCATTCATTATTCCGCCGTGTCCCTTGTTTTTAGAAATTCTTTCCTCTCTTCACCAGAATTATTTACACCCACCGGCCTTCTAACCCGAACTTTTTTTATGCTTCGATCGTCCGCATTTTCTATAATCATTTCTAGGTTACCGTATGGAAACACTTCACCGGCCACGGGAATTCTTTTAACGAGAAAGAGTATGAAGCCTCCCAAAGTTTCAAACTGGCCCGCCGGAACTTCGCAACCGAAGTAGGTTTCAAATTCTTCAATTTCGGTTCTTCCGTCCACCAGAACATCACCCGACGCCAATTCCAAGAAAGGCTCTTCTTCATCAACATCGTGTTCGTCATGAATCTCGCCCACAATCTCTTCTATCAGGTCTTCAAGTGTAACCAGTCCCGACGTTCCCCCGTATTCGTCAATAACGACCGCCATGTGGGATTTCATTTCCTTCAGCTCATGAAGAAGAAGGTTTATACTCTTGGTTTCAGGAATGAAATAGACCTTGCGCAGAATTGACATGAACTGCTGTTCATCGATATTATCGGACCAGAACCTGAGCATGTCCTTGACGTTGAGAACGCCTATAATGTTGTCGATGTTGCCGACATAGACAGGCATCCTCGTGTGACCATGCTTTGAAATGAGATCCAGTATCTCTTCTATTGAGGCGTTACTTGGAAGGGCCAATATTTCCGTACGTGGTACCATTACCTCCCTGGCCACTGTTTTATTCAGAACCATTATATTCTGCAACATCTGTCCGGATTGTTTATCAAGTAAACCCTCTTCCGTGCCTAGCTGAACAAGGGAAAGGATCTCCTCACCAGGAAATGGAAGAACCTGATCCTTCTCATTGCCCGCCAAGATAAAAGTAAGTAAAAATTTAATTTTTTTAAGTAGTATTTTCACATCCGTCAATCCGCGGTACCCTTTAAAGGTAATTTCGCTTATTACTGTGTCGTTCCCTACAGGCCACGGAGGTACTCAGGACGAAGTACCCGCTTGTTTTTCGATTCAATGATTTCCTTTAAGAGGTTAACGGCGTCCTCTTTTTCTCCGGGAAGCCTGAGACGCAGCGGAACGTAGTTAGACGCGTGGTTTGACGTGAAAAAACAGTTTGTAAAATCAGATTCCTCTATCATGATTTTCAGCTCCTCCAGAAACCCGAATGTATCTGGAAGAGTAAACTCTCCCCGTTTCAACTCATCGTGAAGAGGTGTTTCCGGAATTATCATCACGGTAAGAGCACCCACATAATGGGGGTCGATATCTGTAAGTATTCGTGCCGTGTCGCGGGCATGCTCAATGCTCTTCTCTACACCGCCGATTCCCAGCAGAACCGTAACAGAAAGCTCTATTCCGGCATCGATAATCCTTCTTCCCGCCTGGACGATCTGATCGTAATCGGCCCCCTTGCGTATGACCTTTAGAAGTTCCCGGTTACCCGTCTCTACTCCAAGGTAGGCTATACGGAGCCCAAGTTCCCGTAACTGTCGCAACTCCTCGGGGGTTTTCCTGAGTACACTCTTGGTATTAGCGTAAGTCCCTATTCTTGTTAATCCCCGAATGTTAAGATTTATGGACTCGAGAATGGGAACCAGCCTTTTCTGTGGAATTATTAGTGCGTCACCATCGCAGAGAAAAACCTTGCCTATTGGACGGCCCCATGAAGCCGCTTCCAGAATATCCTCTTCTATATCTTCAAAGGATTTTATTCGGAACTTTTCACCTGCGTAGGTACCGCAGAATGTACACCTGTTATGAGAGCAACCCACTGTAACCTGCAAAAGAAGGCTCCGCGCCTCGCTTGGCGGACGTATGACCGTTCCTTCATATTTCATTTTACTTTTCCTCTTATAAACTATTCTTTAACAGAAGATGGAGAGTCACCGGCCAGCATCAGATCATCTTCAATTTCAGGGAAGCTTATACCAGTGCCGTAAAAAAAACAAGACATTGCGAAATGCCGAATCCGGTCAATATGGCGATGAACAGAAGCGGTATCAGGGATATTTGTTACAGACAAACTATCTCAGGCGACCAGGAAGGGTAACCAGATCGCGAAGCATCGGTTTCAAAAGATTGTGCATCAATGTCAGCAGGGTGACTCCAAGAACAACTCCCAGCACAACCTGAAATGAGGGTCCGCTGATGACTACTCCCAGGGCCGTGCCAGCCGCGGGGGGGTGTGCCGTTTTCGTCAAAGTCATCACAAAGATTGCGGCGCCGACAGCCAGGGCATAAGTCGCATCCTGCACCAGGGGTATTTCATGGGGAAAGAAAGCGAAGATAGACCCAAATATTAGCCCCAGCAGGTGACCGCCAACAACGTTTCGTGTTGATGCCGTAATGTTCCTTGGCATTGCAAACACCGTAAACGCCGTGGCTGCCAATGAAGCGGCCACAACCAGGTGCTGTTGGCGAAGCGCGGTAAAAACAACGAAAACGCTTGCCGTAGCCAGCGCCGCCTGCATGACGTAGCTCAGCCAGTGCGACCTGAATCCACCTTCGAAGAAACGAAACGGTCCAGGCATTTTAATACTCGACTGAGGCCGAATGATCTTCACTAAACATATATAGAGTATTCATAAGCCTGTAATCTTTCTCTTTCGAAGCGAAGCAGAGCATCGTAACAGATATGAAACATCGCCGGAAACTGTCAAGAATTTTTTCATGTCTTCTACTCCAGGTCTTGACATTACCATGGCTTTGATATAGATAGACACGTCTAACTTTAATTGATGCTATCGGAACTTCTTAAAAGGATTAAACATACGTGAACAAATCTCTCATAGACCTGAAACCCCTTGAATCAGCAGTTGTGGCGGAAATAAATGGCGGCCATGCTCTGGTTGACCGTCTTAACGGCCTCGGTATTCGACGCGGGAAAAGAATAACCATGATAAGCTCGGTTTTTTCCCGTGGACCCGTAACAATTCTCGTGGACAGGTCTCAGATCGCTATCGGTCACGGTATGGCCGACAAAATAATGGTAACAGTGGAGTAAGCCTGACGATGCGAATTCTCCTTATGGGTAACCCAAACGTAGGCAAGAGCGTCGTTTTTTCACGCCTTACGGGAGTACGCGTGGTATCGGCAAACTATTCAGGAACAACTGTGGAATACATGATTGGGAACATGAAACTCGGCGATGAAACAGTCGAAATTGTTGATGTTCCCGGCAGCTATACGCTGGATCCCACAAGCGAAGCCGAGGAAATCGCCCGCAAGATGCTGCAGACGGGCGACCTTGTCATAAACGTGGTGGACGCCACTAACCTCGAACGGAATCTATACCTGACACTACAGCTCATGGAGCGGGAAATACCCGTCATCGTTGCCCTTAACCTCTGGGACGAAACGGTACACCGAGGCATCGAAATCAAGGTAGACAAACTGGAGGAACTGCTTCGGGTTCCCGTGGTTCCCACTTCTGCACTGACGGGACAGGGCATCAAGGATCTGGTCGATCGCATTCCAGAGGCTCGTTCTCCAAGCTACCCCTCACTTGACCGGGACGTACGGTGGGCATCTGTGGGAAATATAGCCAGCATGGTTCAGCAG
>JAQUQY010000097.1 GCA_028715865.1 Syntrophales bacterium | reverse complement strand
ATCTCCTTCGGTTCCGGAGGAACCTTCGGAGTCGGACTGGGAAACAGCATGCAGAAGCTGTTTTATCTTCCCGAGCCGCATACTGACTTCATACTGGCGGTACTTGCCGAAGAGGGCGGTTTTGTATCCGTTGCTCTTGTAATTATGCTTTTCGCAATTCTTGTGGCCCGGGGATTCATGATCGCCTTCAGGTCGGAAACACTTTTCGGAACCCTGCTGGCGGCAGGCCTTACCGTTCTGCTTGCCCTGCAGGGTTTCGTCAACATGGCCGTTGTAATGGGGCTTATGCCCACGAAGGGGCTTGCGCTTCCATTCATGAGTTACGGGGGTACATCTCTTATCATGAGCATGGTCATTATAGGAATTCTCATCAACATATCCTCAATGCAGGAGAAGGATGAGGAAAGGCCGGGACGGGCATGAGCGGGAAAAGCGGCCCCGTGAAAATTATAATTGCCGGAGGCGGAACGGGAGGGCATGTCTTCCCGGCCCTGGCCCTGGCCGATGAATTTTTGCGCTGCAGCGAAGGGAACGAGGTTCTCTTCGTGGGCAGTGAACGAGGTCTGGAAGCGAAAATAATGCCTGAAAGGGGATACAACCTGCGGACCATAAGCATTGCCGGAGTGAAGGGAAAGGGGCTGTTCGGTTCCCTTAGAGGGCTCGCCCGGATTCCCCGGAGCATGGTCCAGTCATGGCTCATTATAAGGGAGTTCAGACCCGGCCTGGTTCTCGGTGTGGGCGGGTATGCTTCGGGACCGGTGGTCATGGCGGCTCACCTTATGGGCATAAAAACGGCCATTGCCGAACAGAATGCCGCGCCCGGTCTTGCAAACAACATCCTGGGACGATTCGCCAACAGGATATTTGTTTCCTTTGAAGAGACAAAGGACTGGTTTCCCATAAGAAGAGTAATCCATACGGGTAATCCCGTTCGCTATGGATTTGTCACTTCCGCCGCCGGTGAAAAGAGGGATGAGAAATTGTTCACCATCCTTGTCTTTGGAGGAAGCCAGGGAGCTTCAGGCATAAACAGGCTTGTTCTTGAAGCCGTCCCTCATCTTCTCGACTTGAAAGGCTGCCTCAGGATTATCCACCAGACAGGGGAGGCCGAGGGGGGCAAGGTAGCCGAATTCTATAAAGAGAGTGGGATAAACGCGGAAGTACACTCCTTCATTGACGACATGCCCGGCGCCTACGGTCTTGCCGACCTCCTGGTATGCAGGGCCGGCGCGACTTCAATCGCTGAAATTACCGCCGCCGGCAAGGCTGCCATACTTATTCCCTATCCCCATGCGGCGGGGGACCATCAGGTATTGAACGCCCGTGTTCTCGTGAATCGCGGCGCGGCTGAGATGATAGAGGAAAAGAACTGTACCGGTGAAGTCCTGTCTTCAAGATTAAGGGACCTTTACGGTAACCCGGAGAAACTGAGGGACATGGAAAAGGCGTCGAAGGCCCTGGGGAACCCCGATGCGGCCGGAAAAATCGTCGACTATTGTCTCGAACTGGCTGAAAAGGTGCGGTGACATGCCGGAATACCAGACAAAAGACTACATGCGTAGAAAAATAGAAAACATCCATTTCATCGGTATAGGGGGTATCGGTATGAGCGGGATCGCCGAGGTTCTGCTCAACCTGGGTTATCGGGTCAGTGGTTCAGATCTTCAGCAGACGGACACAACGGAAAGACTCAGGGATCTCGGGGCCCGGATATGTTACGGCCACGAAGCGGCCCACCTTGAGGAGGCCCAGGTGGCGGTTGCATCTACTGCTATTCCTGAAGGAAATCCCGAGGTTATTGAAGCAAGGGACAGGGGGATACCGGTTATCCCCAGGGCGGAAATGCTGGCGGAACTTCTAAAGATGAAACAGTCCGTAGCTGTATCCGGTTGCCATGGGAAGACCACCACCACCTCCATGATCTCCACCGTTCTTTCCTCCGCGGGCCTTGATCCCACCATGGTGATCGGGGGCAAGCTTTTCAATATCGGAAGCAACGCGCGCCTGGGAAGCGGCAATATTATAGTGGCCGAGGCCGACGAAAGCGACGGATCATTCCTGAGCCTGGCTCCCCTCATCGCCATTATTACCAACATTGACAGGGAACATCTTGATTATTACCGGGACATCGATGATATCAAAGAAGCTTTTGTGAAGTTCGCCAACTCGGTCCCCTTTTACGGCGCCGCAATTGTATGCAATGACTGCGAACACGTCAGAGATATACTGCCACGCATAAAGAGACGAGTCATCACCTATGGACTTTCGGATCAGGCTGACTACCGGGCTCTTGACGTATCCTTCCATGAAATGACATCGCGCTATTCACTTTCCGCTACCGGCGGCATCAGCGGCGATATAAGGCTTTCAGTTCCCGGCCTCTTCAATGTCTATAATTCCCTGGCGGCAATCGCGTCGGCCCGTGAATTCGAGCTGGAATTCCCGGAGATAGAGAGGGGTATGAAGAGCTTCACCGGTGTTCATCGCAGGCTGGAAATAAAGGGAACCAGGGAAGATGTCATTGTTGTTGATGATTACGGTCATCATCCGACGGAAATAAGGGAAACACTGAAGGCGGCCCGGCAGGTGTGGAAGGGCCGCATCATCGTTGTATTTCAGCCCCATCGATACACGCGGACTAAGGCCCTGTTTCAGGAATTTGTCGGGGCTTTCGCTGATGCCGACACGGTCATATTCACCGACATATATGCGGCCAGCGAGAAAGAAATACCGGGTGTTCATTCGTCAGGGCTGATGGAAGCCGTGAAAAAAGCCGGTCATCCCGATGCCCGGCACATCTCCGGCTTCGATGACATAGTGACGGTTTTGCGTCTGGACGCCGGGGCCTCAGACACCATAATCACGCTGGGAGCGGGCAATGTCTGGAAGATAGGCGAGGCCTTCCTGGGAAACAGTGATGAAAAGAAGTGAATCGATATAGCGGCTTGAAAGGCGGTCAAAATGCCTTAGGGGCGGGAGATAACATGGGCGGAAGCATTAATGCCGGTATTGAGGCTGGCGTCAGGAAAATTGTCTCCGGCGAGGTGCGCCGTGACGAACCCATGGAACGTCATGCCTCTCTTGGCGTGGGCGGCTCGGCGGATCTTTTCATAGCACCCCGGAACGAGGATGAGCTGGCGAGATTAGTTGTTTTTCTTCGGGAGCGGCAGATCCTCTTTTTCCCCGTTGGGAACTGCACCAACCTGATCGTGCGGGACGGTGGATACAGAGGGGCCCTCATATCTCTCCGGGACATCAGGGGAATGGAGCTTCGGCGGGATCCTTCGGGGGAAATATTTCTATACGCCGGGGCAGGGGTTTCCCTGGCGAGGATGGTGGAGAAGGCCGTGAAGGAATCCCTGACGGGTCTTGAATTTTGCGCCGGAATTCCCGGGACCCTGGGAGGAGCCCTTCGCATGAACGCCGGAGCCTGGGGAGGCTCCATGGAAGACATCGTCAGGTCCCTTTTTCTGCTTTCGCCCATGGGCAACGTGGAGGAAAGGGGGAAGGAGCGGCTCTCATTTTCATATCGCAGTCTCGGCCTGCCGGAAAACCATATTATTACTTCGGCTTTGCTTTCACTGCGGCAGGGGGATTCAGGAGAAATAAAAAAAAGGGTGGAAGAATTCATGGCTCTGCGGCGGCAAAGGCATCCCGTTGCCGATCGAAGCGCCGGTTCAATATTTAAAAATCCCTCCCGGGACCCCGCCGGCAAGCTTATAGAAGAGGCGGGCCTCAAGGGAACCCGCGTAGGTGAAGCCATGGTATCGGAACTGCACGGCAATTTTATCGTGAATGCCGGGAAGGCAACCTCCGCCGACGTGCTTACTCTCATTGAAAGGGTGCGCGCGACAGTAAAAAGCAGGACCGGCATAGGACTCGAGACGGAAGTCATCGTCATTGGTGAAGAACCATGAAGAAGCGATCCATAAATCAATCCTTTGAAGTGAAGAGAAACCGCCTGAAGCGCCGTTCCGGCAAAATCTTCCGGGAAATAGCTGTGACGGTTTCCATAATTTTTTTAACGGCCATTGTAGGGCTCACCATGGTTTACGGATACAATTTCATCATCTCCTCCGAGTATTTCAACCTGAAAGACACCACCGTCAGGGGGATCTCACATGTGTCCGAAGAAGAGGTCCTGACGCTTTCCGGCATAAACGATGACACAAATATCCTCACGGCGAATCTGGACAGGATGAGATCCCGAATCAAGACAAACCCCTGGGTCAAGGATGTACGCATGGGAAGGGAAATGCCTGACAGGCTTGTTATAGAGATCGAGGAGAGGAGGCCCGTGGCACTGGTCAGCCATGAAAAGAACTTCTATATCATGGACGATGAAGGAACAATTTTCAAAAACCTCGATCATGACGATCAGGTCGATCTGCCCGTAATGACCGGGTTCAGTGGCGATGGTTCCATTGACGAGGAACTGCTGAGGGGAGCCCTTGAGCTTCTCGATTTTCTTTCGAGCCATTCGGGATATCCGGCGCTGGAGCATATTTCTGAAATTCGCGGCGATCATCTCCAGGGATATTCACTTTTTACCGGCGATCTCAGGCTCTACATGCTGGGATACGGAGATTATGATATAAAATTCAGAAGGTTGCGCAAGGTTCTTGTCGATCTGACAACTAAAAATTTGTCCCTGTCGCCACTGACAATCAACCTGACCGATCCCGGGAGAATTGTAGTGCGACACGGAGGCGCCATAGGAACGGACTACGGCGCCGCACGGAAAAGGACGGACATTTAAAGGTTTGATGAAAAGCGTGGAAGGGTAATTGAAGAGGAGAACCGGAACGACCGGTGTCCCTTCGGAAAGGATGAACTCGAAATGGCGAGGCGAGGAGGAATGATTGTCGGGCTCGATGTGGGTACGACGAAAACCTGCGCCATCGTCGGCGAGATAACCGACGCGGGCATCGACATTATCGGAATCGGGACACACCCTTCCACCGGGTTGCGCAAGGGAGTGGTGGTCAATATCGACAACACTGTTGAAGCAATAAAGAGGGCTGTTGAGGAAGCGGAGCTGATGTCGGGGGCTGAAATTAAATCAGTCTACGCGGGAATTGCCGGAAGCCATATCAGGGGCCTGAACAGTCACGGCATAGTCGCGGTAAGGGGCGGTGAAGTCGACGAGACCGACGTGAAAAGGGCCATAGATGCCGCCATGGCCCTGGCGATTCCACTGGATCGAAAAGTAATCCACACGCTTCCGCAGTATTATGTTGTCGATGACCAGGACGGCGTAAAGGAACCCATCGGCATGGCAGGTGTCCGGCTGGAGTCAAAAGTTCATGTGGTCATCGGAGCTGTTACGTCCATTCAGAATATAATCAAATCCGTCAACCGCGTGGGCCTTGACGTAAACGACATAGTGCTGGAGCCGCTGGCGTCAAGCGAAGCCGTTTTAAGCCAGGATGAGCGGGAGTTGGGAGTCGCCCTCATAGACATAGGCGGGGGAACGACCGATGTGGCTGTTTTTTCCGAAGGAAGCATAAAGCACACCGCTGTTCTCCCAATGGGCGGAATCTACGTTACCGGCGATATTGCCGTCGGACTTAGAACGCCTACCACGGAAGCGGAAAAAATAAAAATTAAATACGGATGCGCCTATACAAACCTCATTCCGCAGGATGAGACCATCGAAGTTCCCAGTGTCGGCGGCAGAAATCCCAGGAAAATGTCAAGGCAGATCCTGGGCGACATTATACAGCCCCGCGTGGAAGAGATTCTTCATTTCGCCTACCGGGAAATCGTCAAATCCGGGTACGACGACCTGCTGGGAGCCGGCATAGTTCTAACCGGCGGTACGTCCATGATTGAAGGCGCCCTGGAACTCGG
>JAQUQY010000096.1 GCA_028715865.1 Syntrophales bacterium | reverse complement strand
TGTACGGAAATGGTCGCGGCGCCGGTGATGGCCTCCATGGCGTATTTCAGAATGTTTTGAATGGCCTGGGTGAGCTTGGCGGGATCCATGGGTACCCGACCGGCGCCTCCGTTCTATGATGTTCTTACGGTTATGTTACGGGCCTCCAGTTCAGCCTCCATTATGGCGAGGATTCTCCCTACCACTTCTTCCAGGGGGTAAGGGCGGAGTTCCATGCGCCTGATCCTGAAGAAAGTGACGAATTCCTCTATTATGTCGTTCAGCCGCCTGATTTCATCGCGGATGATGGCCGATATGCGCTGAAAATCGCCTTTTTCACCTTCGTCGCTGGGAAAGTATTCCCGCTGAAGCCGCTGGGTGGCGATACTGATCGCGTTGAGGGGGTTTCGGATTTCATGGGCCACGCCGGCGGCCAGCCGGCCCAGCGCCGATAGATGCTCCGCCCTCTGAAGCCTCTTTTTCATTTCATCCATTCGCGCCAGTTGGCGGCTCTGGTTTCGATAGAGGCCTGCCGTGGAAAGACTGCCGATAAGTACGATAATAATGGTGGTTATGATCATCCGGTTTCTGTTTTCCGAAAGAATTTCCCTGGGACGGTCCCATTTGAGTCCCAGGCGGGCGTAACCGATAACTTCATTGTCCAGGCGCACAGGCGCGAGAACTTCAAGAAAGTGAGATCCGTCCCGTTCGTGCTTTCCGCTTACCACATGCCGTTGAACCGAATGGATTTCCTGCGCCAGAAGCTCGGTTTTTAAGATGGCATCCCCGGGATCATCGCCCACCCTACCCAGGATGTTTCCCTCAATGTCGGCGACAGTGAGCCACGCGAGTTCATGTTCCCATCCCAGGTCCCCCACGAATCGCTTGAGGGCTGTTTTCGCGCCCCAGTACTTCATTTGTCCCGAGTCCAGGGCGATGACGATAGTTCCGCTTCCGTCCTTTCGGGTAAGGGCGATCAGACCCATTTCCACCAGGGGCCCCAGGATATTGACCAATTCGCTTGCCAGCATTTCATGGTCCCCCTCGATTAAACCGGTAACATCAAGACTGGCCTGCTCAAACTCCCTGCTCTGCATGAAAATACGCCCCCTTTCATCAAGAAGGACGATGAGCGAAAGCTTTTCCCGGGAGGCTATAACTTTCAGTTCAGACTCTGTAAGTTCGTCTTTCTGCCACTGGCTGTCTATGTTTCTTGCTACCTCAAAGAGGGCGCTGAGGAGCCTCTCCTGTATCAGGTGTTCCTGGCCGTAAGAGGGGGGCGTCTCGAAGCCGGGCTCAGTCCGCTCCTCCTTGAGGACCCTGCGCAGGAATTCCAGGTCCTCCTGGGCGACGTTCTCTATGGTGGCCACTATGTCAAGGCCCCTGTTCTCCATGAACTCCACCAGGGTCCTGTCGAGTCGCCTGAGATCCATCAATCCCATGACAAGAATCAGGGAGACAAAAACGGCCACCACCAGAAAAACGGTGAGTGGTATAATATAGTTCGAAATCACCCTTGTTTCTTTCATAAGATCAGGCGATCCGGTCATTTCATTTTCCGGGTGATCTTCCTTTTCTTTCATGATATCCGCTTAGTTTTCCTTGTTTTAATAATCTGCCCGATACTATACTACTCCAATCCTGATTACAAGGGGTTGTTTTCCCCTGAAAAACAGCGGGACGCTTCACATTCGACAAAATTGTCGAAACGTGACAGTGCATACACTGTTGGCCAAGTTGTTGATGTTGTTATGTTATATTTTCAGTCCGAAAAGAGGTTCGACAATCATTTCCGGTTCTCCACAGGCGCCTTAAAGTGGTGCGCGCGTAAAATGCGAGTGAAATCGGGTCTTCATGGCTAATGTTTCATTCTGGCATGGATGATGCACATGAATAAGACAAACCGGAAACATAATCTCCTGAATCCGGTTTTAACCTTTGAACCGACCCATATAAAAGCTCTGCTTACTGAAGGCGACAGGAAGCGGGCACAGAAATCGGCAAGAAAGAGGACATTCAACTCGGGGGTTTTCTTTTAGAGCTTAAGTCGGGCTTGATAAAAAGCGGTTGGTTATCCCCTATAAAAGGAGGCTCATTTCAGGGCCTCCTTTTTTTATGCTTCCGGCGACTTGACAGAATGTCGTCATTATTGATGGCTTCGTATAAAGTCCGGATGCTTCGTTGGGCTTCATCCTTCGTCACTGCGACGCACCATAAGTGCGCCTCATTCCTCAGGATTCGCCCGCCTTGCCTGCGGATCTTTTTACAAAGCCATCTAATTCGATGGTTTCAAAGGCTTTTTACGAGGCCATCATTATTGGTTTGACATTAAAAGGTTCTTTTTTCTAAAGTATCCTGAACCATAACGAAACGGGCGCTTGGTCGGAAAATGGAGCTCAAGAACGGCGACTTTAAAATCTGCGAAGACCACCTTGGGCGAGTGTCCAGAACGTTCGCCATCAATATGAGAGTTCTCCGGGGAGACGCTTACAGGAGCCTCCTTCTTGCGTACCTTCTCTGCCGCATAGCCGATACAATAGAAGACGAACCTACTATGGCGGACGACGAGAAAATAGCATGCCTCTCGGCGTACGGTGATCTGTTCCCGCCCGGCGCCGACTGGCCGGAAAGGGTGGATCGCTTCCTTGGCTCCATGGCCTTTTCCGGAAAGGGTCCCGACGCGGACCTTCTTTTTGATACGTCCCGGGTATTCAGTGAATTCGTAAAGCTTCCTCCCTTTGCCTTGGAAGTCATATCGGAAAGGGTACGGGAAATGGCCCTTGGCATGTCATCCTTCCAGCGTAAGGCTCCCGGCGGCAACGGCGTGGTCATGCTTGAAAACCAGGAGGAGCTGGAGAGTTATTGTTATTACGTTGCAGGGACTGTGGGGCTGATGATAACGGATCTTTTCTTCAGCGGCGGTGACCATGGAGGCGGACTTTCGGATGAGGCCAGGCAATCGCTTGTCTCCCGCAGCGTTTCCTTCGGCCTGGGATTGCAGATGACTAATATAGCCAAGGACTACATGGGGGATCGCGGCCGCGGGTGGTGTTATATTCCCCGCTCCTTTTTCCTGGAAGAAGGAATCGACCCGGCCGTTGATGATGTCAGCGGAAACCGCCCGGCCTACGGCATGGTGCTGAAAAGGCTGATTGACAACGCCCTGGCCCATCTTGACGAGGCCCTTTTGTATATTCTTGATATCCCACGGCGCTATGTGCGCTATCGCCTGTTCTGCCTGTGGCCCCTGCTCATGGCCGTCGAAACATTGGCACTGGCAAGCAGGAACGAGGATCGCCTCTTCCGGGGCGAGGCCGTAAAAATTGCGCGGTCCGACGTGAAAAGAATCATAAGAAACAGCTCCTGTTCCATTTTGTCCAACCGGCTTATCCGGTTTCTCTACGATAACGCCCGGCTCAGGGTGGACAGGAAACCGGGTGACCGTTCCGCGCCGGAGGAAACCGGCATGTTTGATTAGCAGCCTTTCGAAAGGAGAAATTCGTGAAAACACGCGTAACCGAACTCTTTGGCATAAATTATCCAATTGTACTGTCCGGAATGAGCTGGATCAGTGTTCCTTCCATGGTGGCTGCCGTTTCAAATGCCGGCGGCCTCGGCATCCTCGCCACGGGACCTCTCAACGCCAGTGAGACCCGGGAGTCCATCCGGGAAATACGCAGGTTGACGGACAGGCCCTTCGGCGCCAATGCAACGCTCATGTTTCCGGGCGCCCATGAAAATGCCCGTGTACTGCTGGAGGAAAAGGTGCCGGTCATAAATTTTTCCCTGGGGAAGGGCGACTGGCTGGCGAAGGGGGCTCACGCGTACGGGGGGAAGGTTATCGCCACCGTCGTCAATGAGCGCCACGCGAGGCGCGCCCGGGAGCAGGGGGCGGACGGACTTATCGTGACAGGGCACGAAGCGGCCGCCCACGGAGGCGATGCCACGTCGCTTGTGCTGATTCCAGCCGTGGCCGATGCTGTTGACATTCCAATAATTGCCGCCGGGGGGTTTATAGACGGAAGGGGCCTGATCGCCGCCCTGGCCATGGGCGCCGAAGGGATCGCCATGGGCACCGGTTTTATGAGTACCCGGGAGAGTCCCCTGCACAGCACCTACAAGAACCTTTCACTGGAAAAAACAATTGACGATACCATTTACGGACCCTATTTCGACGGCCTCGGATGCCGCTCTATGGCTACGCCGGCGGCAGAGAGGGCATACCGGAAGGGAATCATGGGAATGCCCAACTTCCTGGCGGCTTTTGTCAATTCGAGGGACATAGCGAAGTCGCTGGGTTTGCCCTTTTATAAATTATTTCTGGGAGTCGTCGCCTCTGGTTGGAAGAACGCGAAAATGCTGGCCTACCTGGCCAACGCCTTCAAAATGATCCGTATCGCCACGGAGGACGGCGACTTGAAGGAGGGTGTTCTTCCCGTGGGGCAGTGCCAGGGACTCATTCACGACATACCCACGGTGGCCGAGCTTATTGAGAGAATCGTGTCCCAGGCCTCTGCTATTCCGGCGCGGCTTGAGAAAGCCATGGAGGGGGATTAAAAACCCACCGAGGCCGGCCTGTACTTGTCTTCAGCAGGAAATGTAAGGCCTTTAGCGGGGAATCATGAGGAGGAGGATTCCCGGCCCCTCATCATATCTATGATAAGGAGGAAAGCGCCCACGGTTATGGCGGCGTCGGCCACGTTAAAGGCGGGCCAGTGCCACGAACCTATGTGAAAATCGAGAAAATCGATAACCTCTCCATGGCTTAGCCGGTCAACAAGGTTGCCCAGGGCTCCCCCAAGTATGAGCGTAAGCCCCGTGGTAAGTGTTTTGCCCGCGCTCCTGTGCTTTTCCAGATAGACTACTATAATCCCTATTATTGCCAGCGTTAAGACAACGAGAAAAACAAAGCGAAGAGTGGACGAAGCACCCGCCAACAGGCCAAAGGCCGCTCCGGGATTGCGAACGTGGGTTATATTGAATAGCCCTTCGATTACGGGAATTGATTCATATAGAGGAATCGACGACTGAATCAAATATTTGGTCGCCTGGTCGACAAGCACCACCAGGACCGCTGTCACGTAAACAAGGATTCTCGCCTGGCCCGATGAGAGCGTTCTCATGGGCTCTCCCGGAGTGTCGCGGCGCAGCGTCCGCAGATTGAAGGGTGAACGGGCTCGGACCCAATGGTTTCGCTGTAGTGCCAGCACCGTTCACATTTCTCCCCGGCCGCCTTAGCTACGGCTATGTTAAGTCCGGTAATTTCATCGCTACCCCTTGCCTCCCCCAGCCTATCTTTCGGGACAATCGATAAGTCGGAGACAATACAGATACGTTCAAGGTTTTCCCTGGAAGCCTCCACAAGATCCCCGATTTTTCCGGACAGGGACAGCCGGACGCTGCTGTCCAGGGAGTGGCCGATGACTTTGTCCCTGCGGGCCGCCTCTATAACTTTCGATATTTCACCTTTGACGGCTATCAGCGTTTTCCAGCGTTCTCCGAGTTCGTTGTCGAGAAGGCGGGAATCTGTATCCGGAAAGAGCGCCATGTGGACGCTTTCCTCCCGTTCTTCGGAGGCGGGCAGGGCCTTCCAGATTTCTTCGGCTGTAAAGGTGAGTATCGGGGCCAGGAGCCGTACAATTGCCTCGAGAATGATGTACATTGCTGTCTGGGCAGATCTGCGCTGCCCGGAAAGGGGCTTTGAAGTGTAGAGCCGGTCCTTCAGGACATCGAGATATAAAGCGCTCAAATCCACGGCGCAGTAATTGTGGATCCTGTGGTAGACCACGTGAAACTGGAATTGTTCATAGGCCTTCCTTACCCGTCCAATCACTTCCTGGAGGCGGTGCAGGGCCCAGCGGTCCATTTCGTCCATATCCTCCACGGGAACGCTGTGGCGGGCGGGATCGAAATCGTAGAGATTCCCCAGTATGTACCGGGCGGTAT
>JAQUQY010000095.1 GCA_028715865.1 Syntrophales bacterium | reverse complement strand
ACCGGGATGGACGAACCTCCGGTGTTCCAGTTGTCGTGCCAACGGCATAGCTGGGTAGCCGCGTTCGGAAGGGATAACCGCTGAAAGCATCTAAGTGGGAAGCCCGCCTCAAGATAAGATATCCCTTTTGATGGAGACATCAAAACTGAAGACCCCTCAGAGACTATGAGGTTGATAGGTCAGATGTGTAAGTGCGGCAACGCATTCAGCTTACTGATACTAATCGGTCGTGAGGCTTGGCCATAATTTTTATTTTAATTTTATTGAGCGCGAAGCTTGAGTTTGTTCATCTACGATATGCACTTGTCTTACATTTTCAAATTTTTTCGGTGGCTATAGCGGAGAGGTTCCACCCGTTCCCATCCCGAACACGGAAGTTAAGCTCTCCAGCGCCGATGGTACTGCCCCTTAAGGGGTGGGAGAGTAGGACGCCGCCGAAATTAAAATTAAAACCCTCCTTCGGGAGGGTTTTTTTATTTTACAAGAAACGTGTCACTGTGCTAGATTTTCCTGGCTTTTTACCCTTCTGGCGAGGAGTTGTCACATGTCCGGTCATTCAAAGTGGAGTACAATCAAGCGAAAAAAGGGCGCCCTCGACGCTAAGCGGGGCAAGGTATTCACCAAGATCATAAAAGAGATAACCCTGTCCGCCCGGCTGGGCGGAGGCGACATTGAAGGAAACGCCCGGCTCAGGCAGGCCATCCAGGCGGCTAAATCGGAAAACATGCCCAAGGATAATATCGATAAGGCCATAAAGAAAGGGACCGGTGAAATTGGAGGAGGCGCCGCCTATGAGGAGGTTACCTACGAGGGATACGGACCTGGGGGCGTGGCTGTTCTCGTTGAGGCCATGACGGAAAACAAGAACCGTACCGTAGCTGAAATACGCCATATTTTTTCCAAGCACGGCGGAAACCTGGGTGAAAACGGCTGTGTTTCCTGGATGTTTGACAAAAAGGGCAGTATCGTCGTTTCAAAAGAGGTGGTTGATGAAGACACCCTGATGGAACTTGTACTTGAAGCTGGAGCCGAGGACGTGAAAGACCAGGGCAACGAATTCGAAATCCTTACGCCGCCGGATTCCTTCGAGGCGGTAAAGGCCGCCCTTGACGAGAAGGGGCTGCCCTCTCTCGTGGCTGAAATAGCCATGATACCCCAGACTACAGTTCCTCTGGATGAACAGAAGGCGGTCCAGATGCTCAAACTCTTCGAAAAAATGGAAGACAACGACGATGTTCAGCATGTCTTTGCCAACTTTGACATACCCGATGACTTGATGGAAAGTATGGGGTGAATATGACGCCTGTTCCGCGTACTCCATTAAAGGAAGTCTCCCAAAGGTGATTATTCTCGGCATAGACCCTGGTACTCGTGTTACCGGATACGGCATTGTGAAGAAGACCTCCGAAGGAGTCTCTCACATAGATCATGGTGAATTAAGGCCGCCCAGGAACAGCCCGCTCCCGGCTGCACTGAAGGAAGTCTTTGAATCTCTGATGGAAATTGTGGAACTGCACTCCCCCGACGCTATTGTCATAGAAAATATTTTTTACGGTAAAAACGTGAAGAGTCTGATCAAGCAGGGCCACCTGCGCGGCGTGGCAATGCTCGCGGCCCCGCTCAACGGCCTTCCCGTGTACGAATACAGCCCCCT
Source organism: Syntrophales bacterium (assembly GCA_028715865.1). Classification (GTDB taxonomy): domain Bacteria; phylum Desulfobacterota; class Syntrophia; order Syntrophales; family UBA2210; genus MLS-D. The sequence goes on along the minus strand of JAQUQY010000095.1, from coordinate 4,329 downwards.
GGAGATCAAGCAGGCCGTTGTCGGATACGGAAGGGCTGAAAAACACCAGGTCCAGCAGATGGTAACGGTGCTGCTCCGCCTTCCCTCCCCTCCTCCGCCGGACGCTTCCGACGCGCTTGCCATGGCGATATGCCACGCCCATTCCATGAGAAAGGAACAGGCATAATGATAGCCGCGCTTAGGGGTGTCCTTTCCCACAAATCCACTCAGCATATCATCGTCGACGTCAATGGAATCGGCTACCACGTAGCCGTTCCCCTGAGCACCTTTTACCTGCTTCCCGATGTGGGTACAACTGTCTCACTGGCCATACACACCCACGTACGGGAAGACACGATAAGCCTCTTCGGTTTTCATTCGGGAGACGAAAAAGCCATATTTCAACGTATGATAACCGTAAGCGGCATCGGGCCCCGCCTCGCCCTCAACATACTCTCAGGTATCGCGCCCGATGAGCTGATAGAAGCAATTATGACGGAAAACATGAGCAGACTCGTAACAATTCCCGGCGTGGGGCGAAAAATGGCTGAGAGGCTTATATTTGAACTTAAGGAAAAGCTGGCTTCCGCCGGAATGGATCCCCTCAGGGAACGATCGGGGTATGATGCCATGACAGATGACGCCCTATCGGCCCTTGTAAACCTGGGATACAAGGAAAGCCTCGCCAAAAAAGCCATTGACCGGGTTTCCAAAGAGTGCAAATATCAGGCCTCTCTTGAACTTATAATCACAGAATCACTTAAGCTGTTGTCGAAGTAGAAGAAAGCGGCTTCTCCATGGAAACGACCATAGCAACCCCCCTTAAATCCTCAGGTGAAGAGGTATTCGAGTATTCGATCCGTCCCCGGCTTTTGAAGGAATACGTCGGGCAGAAAACTATAAAAGAAAACCTTTCCATCTTCATCGAAGCGGCTCGGGGCCGGGGCGAACCTCTGGATCATGTTCTGCTTTACGGTCCGCCCGGGCTGGGAAAAACGACCCTGGCCCACATAATGGGAAAGGAAATTGGAGTGGACATAAAGGTAACCTCCGGCCCAGTCATAGAACGTCCCGGAGACCTGGCAGCAATGCTTACGAACCTGAACCCCCACGACATTCTCTTCATCGATGAAATTCACCGGCTCTCCCATGTGGTGGAAGAAGTTCTCTACCCTGCCATGGAAGACTACTACATCGACATTCTCATCGGGCAGGGACCTTCGGCGCGCTCGGTGAAACTCGACATCCCCCGGTTTACCCTGGTGGGCGCCACCACCAGGGCGGGTCTTCTAACCTCGCCGCTGAGAGACCGCTTTGGAATGACCTTCAGGCTTGAATTTTATACCGAAGACGACCTCGCCACTATTATCTCCCGATCCTCCAGTATCCTTTCCATCGAGACGGAACCTTCTGGAGCGCGGGAAATCGCCCGCCGATCAAGGGGAACGCCCCGCATCGCCAACCGGCTTCTCCGGCGGGTTCGAGATTACGCCCAGGTCAGAGCCGACGGAAGGATCACCGAGTCCGTGGCACGGGAAGCACTGGAGATGCTGGAGGTGGATTATAGGGGATTCGATTTGATGGACCGAACCATACTGCTCACGGTAATCGAAAAGTTCAGCGGAGGGCCCGTTGGAATCGACAGCCTGGCTGCCGCCATAGGCGAAGAAAAAAACACCCTGGAAGACGTATACGAACCCTTCCTCATCCAGGAAGGTTACCTGCACCGCACAGCCCGGGGCAGAGTCGCGACCAGAACGGCCTATGAACACTTTGGAAAGGTTTGGAAAGCCGACGACCGTCAGGAAAAGCTCTTCTGAATCCCCGGTAAGATTCGAGCTTGAACCCATGAAAATTCTCCTTCACATATGCTGCGCCCCCTGCGCCATCCACCCCCTCCATGAACTCCGGCGGGAGGGCCATCAGGTGACGGGCTTCTTTGATAACCCGAACATTCACCCATTGCCGGAGTACCGAAAGCGACTGGAGACCCTCATTGACTACGCCGCACAGGAGGGTCTTCCCCTGATTCAGGCCGACCATTATGAACCGGAGGCCTACTTCAACGCTATACGCTTCGAGGGGACCAGGCGTTGCGCCGCATGTTACCGCCTCCGGCTGAAGCGCACAGCCCTGACAGCCCGCCGGGAAGGTTTCGAAGGCTTTACCTCCACTCTTTTCTACAGCATATACCAGGACCATGGCCTGCTTAAGGAGATTGCCGGGGAGTGCGCCGCAGAGAAAGGGCTGGACTTTTGCTATCAGGACTTCAGAGAAGGCTGGCGGGAGGGCGTTTCCCTGTCACGCAGGATGGGGATGTACAGGCAGCGCTACTGCGGCTGCCTCTTCAGCGAAAAAGAAAGATTTGAGCAGGATCAAAGGAAGGGCATTTCATCAAAAAAATAGCGGCATCATCGAAACCTCCCTGCTCATACTGTGGCATTTTCAACACAGCTTACGGCTGCCACCGGCCATACAGCAACACAGCGATGGCAAGGACCATGGCATTTTGCCTAATAATATCGAACCGCTACGCCAACACATGCCCATGGCACCATCATTGCATTAGTGAGAGAAGACAATAAAAAAATGAAAGGCCTATCCGCGAATGCAAAAAACAGTTGCCCGAGACATAACCTGCAGAAGTGTTGGGCTCCACTCAGGAAGAAAGGTGCGGATGACCATCAGGCCCGCCGGGGTTGACGAAGGCATCGTCTTCTGCCGGACGGACACCAAGAAAGACAACCGCATCAAGGCGACTCCCTCAAACGTTTCGGAGACTACCCTTGCGACAACGCTTGGCCTGAATGGAACGCGCATATCAACTGTGGAGCACCTTCTCTCCGCCTTTTTCGGTCTGGGCATCAATAATGCCGTGGTTGAAACGGATTCCCCTGAAATTCCCATAATGGATGGAAGCGCGAAACCCTTCGTATCTCTCCTGAAAGAGGGCGGCATAGAAAAGCAGGATAAAGAAAGGCAGTTCATTGTCATAACAAAAGCTCTCACCGTAACCGACGGAACCGGCTCCATATCGCTCAGCCCATCAGAGAGCTTTGAAATAACCTGCCACATCTACTTCGATCATCCGGCGGTTGGAAAACAGTCGCACCACATGGTTTTTTCACCGGATACCTACGAAAACCAAATATCACCGGCCCGGACCTTCGGCTTTCTTCATGAAGTCGAATACCTTCAGGCCAAGGGGCTGGCCCTGGGCGGATCCCTTAAAAACGCCGTCGTCCTCAACGGCACAAAGGTTATTAACAAGGAAGGCCTACGATTCCCCGATGAATTCGTAAAACACAAAATACTTGACATAATTGGGGACCTCTCACTGCTGGGCATGCCTATTCAGGGACACATAACCGCCAGCAGGTCAGGCCATAAACTCAACAACCTTCTTCTGCGTACACTTATCGAACGTACCGACTGCTGGAAACCGGGCATACCGGAAAATTCATCCATCGGCGGCACACCTCCCGACACCGCTGAGAGTCTCGCCGTTTCCGCACAAGCATAAATAATTCTTGCTTTTTCAAGCCCCCTCTCCTAGTATCACGGGTTCCGTAATAAAGGCGTCCGGAATTTCTTTATTGTCCGGAGCCGCTTCTTTCAAGGTGGCGTTCACGGAGTAATATTGGGAGGAACACCTGACTGCCTCGCTCATTAGGCAAACCCCAACCGCAAGGGGCGGTTTTGCCAATGGCCAACAAAGACCAGTCAGCACAAAAAATGACCAGCCTTTTGAAAGCAAAACCCCCCGGCATCAACCCCGCGGTGAAACAGATTTTTCTGATGCTGCTTCTGGCGTCATCGATACTTAACCTTCTGGCGCCGGGACCGGCCCAGGCCCGGGACGCTTCAATCACCGATTTTTTTATAACAAACACCGAGGAAGAGGTCCTTGTCTACCTCAGGGTCAAGGATTGCTTTTCCCCCGAGATGGAAGAGGCTATCCTGGCCGGCATTACCACGACCTTTCTCCTCACCATTGAACTCTACCAGAGGCGGGGATTGTGGTTCGACAAGAAGGAGTCCACACTTGAAGTCCGGCATTCCCTGAAGTACGACAACGTGAAGAGGATCCTCTACCTGTCTCATTCATACCGTAGCGGAGAACCGCAACAATTTACGGAACTCGGAAAAGCCAAGCGGGCAATGTCCGACGTGAGCGGATTACCCGTCGCATCCCTTTCCAGCCTGGCAAGAGGGCAGCACTATTACGTGCGTGTAAGGGCAAAGCTTGACAAAGCGACCCTGCCCATGGACATAAGGAGCACAATGGTCTTTTTCTCATTGTGGTATTTCGAAACAGACTGGGCGCGACAGGATTTTGTTTACTGACAG
>JAQUQY010000094.1 GCA_028715865.1 Syntrophales bacterium | reverse complement strand
TAGTAGCTGCTCACGTAGCCCATGGCAACCATAAGGTACAAAACGGCCTGGGTGGCGAACATTATTGAAAATACAGCCTTGCGGCCTATATTGTCCGATATCTTGGCCCAGAAAAGACGGCCAAGGCCGTTGAATATGGCCGAATAGGCCACAACGGCGCCGCCCGCGGAAGCAAGAACGACGGCAAGGGCCTCAGGCCCGAGGGTCGGATCCGCAAGGGGACGGTAAAGATCCTGGGAAATGGGAGACAGCTGGGATATAAGACCCAAGCCGGCGGAAACGTTGAGGCAGAGCATGGCCCAGAGCATCCACCACTGGGGACGCCTCACGGCCTCACCGAAGGTGAAGGAGTCCGCCGCCGATACCGTCGTGGCGGAAGGCGTGAAACCGGCAGGCAGCCATCCCGCGGGGGGATTCCTGAAAAACTGCGCGGCCCCCGTTACAAGAACAAGGAAAATTATGCCCCAGATGTAAAAGGTGTTCGCGACACCGGAATTTATAATAGTCACGGTCTCAACGCCAGTGGCGCTCACGGTCACCTCAACCTCGCGAAAGGCAGCGATCATGGGAGGGGCGATCCTGCCCATGAAAAAGGCGCCGGCTCCGAAACCCATCACGGCAAGACCCGTGACAAAGCCGCGCTTGTCGGGAAACCACCTGATAAGTGTCGCGATGGGTGTCACGTAACCAAAACCGTTGCCAAGAGCGGCTATGACACCAAAACCAAGGTAAAGAAGAAAAATATTGCCAACCTGGTCCGCCAAACCGGCAATCAGGGTGCCCACACCAAAAAGAATACCGCCGATGGTCGCGACAAAACGGGGACCCTTGCGGTCAACCAGGGTGCCTCCAAAGGCCGCGGCAAGGCCGATAATCAGCATCAAAATCATGAAGGTAACCTGAATCTGAAAATCATTCTCAGGGGTGCCCCATCCATGTTTTCTCATCAGGGGAATCTTGAATACCGACCAGGCGTAAACCGTGCCGAGGCAAAGTTGAATAATGACCGCCGCGGCAGCGATAAACCACCGCTTCGTCTCCAGATTTTTTTCAGCCATGACGTGGCCCTCCTCAATAGGTTAAGAAATTATAAACTTAAATATTGCCAAAAACCGGATTACATAAAAAACGAAGTCCTCTTTACCCTGTTTTTAAATACTTGTCAAAGAAGAAAGGATTGCTATGTCCCCCCAGGTCTTGGCTTGACACCGTGAATTGGTGACCGTATAGTTCAGCCATAAAAATATGACCTTGCGTGTCAAGCCCAAGCAGGATTAAAGATGAGCCAAACCGCCATGCAGCCCAGGGACCGCCGTATCCGCGTCGGATTCCAGCAGGCTCTTCTACTGATCAGACCCTATGTCTGGAAACGGGTAAAGGAGCAGCTCCGGTCCATTTGGCTGATTGTGGCCTACCTGCTTCTTTTTCAGACCCTGGTCCTGCGCCTTGCCGTCAATGACGCCTTAATCATTTCCCTGGGACTCGGCATCGCCATCATCGGCCTTACGCTCTTCATAGGAGGACTGTTCCTGGGTCTCATGCCCCTTGGCGAGGCCATAGGGCTAAGGCTTCCCCGTAAATCTGGGCTTCATGTAATTCTTGCCTTTTCTTTTGTACTGGGTGTTGGCGCCACCTTCGCCGAGCCCGCCATAGGCGTGCTAAGAATGGCCGGAGCTTCAGTCCTGGCCTGGGAAGCCCCGCTTCTTTTTCTTCTACTGAACAAAAATGCTGATTACCTGGTTTACGCGGTGGGCATAGGTGTGGGAATGGCCGTCATGGCGGGAATGCTCCGGTTCATATACCAGCTTTCTCTTAAGCCTTTCATATATATCCTGGTGGGAAGCCTTGCCGCCCTATCTGCCTGGTCTTACTTCGATCCAAACCTCAGGCACATAACCGGACTTGCCTGGGACTGCGGCGCCGTCACCACGGGACCCGTGACTGTTCCGCTGGTACTGGCCCTGGGAATCGGCATCTGCAGGGTTGTTTCCGCTTCTTCAACCGGAGGAGGGAGCGGCTTCGGCGTGGTTACCCTGGCCTCTCTATTCCCCATACTGGCGGTACTGGTACTGGGGATGCTTCTTGGTTCTTCGGTCTCCCGGCCAATGGAGGAATCCCGTTTTTTCAGTCCCGAAAATCGCCCTTACTCAGAGGCTCTTTTTGATAGCCGGGAGGCCATGCTTTCCTACGCCTTTCAAAACGCCCGAGAGGAAAGCCATTCTCTCATGTTTGACGGCGGCAGAGCGGAGATGCTCGAAGAATTAAGGAGCATGGCGGCTGACGAAGAAAAGCGGTCCGCCATATTCGGGTCAGACTTGACGACTTTGGAGCGCTGGGCAGTAGCCAGGGGTTCCGAAGCCCAGAGGATTGCCGTTTTCGGAACGGAGGAAGCCCTTCTTGAAGCAGTCAATTTATATTCCGGCTACTCAAAACCCTCACTTCGACCCGGATCAATGGCGTTTTCAGGAATGCAGGCGGCCGCCAGGGCCATCTTTCCACTTACTGTATTCCTGCTATTGGTGCTGTTGCTGGTTCTGAGAGAAAAGCTGCCCCGCACTGATGAAGTCATACTGGGCATAGGACTTGCTTTTGTTGGAATGGCATTCCTGAGCGTGGGAATCGAATCGGGTCTGGCGAAACTCGGAAACCAGGTGGGAGGGAAACTGCCGGCGCTTTTCAAAAGCATCGCTCTCGAAGAAGAACGGTCAACTGTGATAAACTTCGACCCCGGCACCGTGACGACTGCCGTTACGGCCAGTGGAGACCGAACGGACTTTTTCTTTCTTCAACAGGAAGGCGGCGTAAAAACCGTTCCCTATGATCCGGAGCGTTATGACGAGAAAACGGGAACCTATGTCTACACACCTCTTCGTGGGCCTCTTTTTGACGGCTGGGGAGGTTTCGCCGGCATCCTGGTTCTTTTCATCTTCGCTTTCGTCATGGGTTATGGAGCCACACTGGCCGAACCGGCCCTGAACGCCCTTGCCGTCACCGTTGAAGACGTGACAGTGGGAACCTTCAGGAAAGCAGCTCTTATTCAGGCAGTAGCCATCGGCGTCGGCGCCGGAATTTCCCTGGGTGTAGCCAAGATCGTATGGGCTATTCCATTGGTGTGGCTGATCCTGCCGCTTTATCTACTACTGCTTCTGATAACGGCATTGTCATCGGAAGAGTATGTTAATATCGGATGGGACAGCGCCGGAGTAACAACCGGCCCCGTAACGGTTCCCCTGGTGCTCGCCATGGGGCTGGGAATCGGTTCCCAGGTAGGCGGGGTCGAGGGTTTCGGCATTCTGGCGGCCGCATCTGTCTGCCCTATTCTTTCGGTTCTAATTGTGGGACTGGTGGTGAACTGGAAACGAAAGAAAGCCCTGGGTGAAGGACTTGAATCGGGGGATGAGGTGTAACTGTGATAACGGAAACTCCAGCGGCCAAAGTTACCGGTTTTGTCCACCGGAACATTACTGATTCTGTGAGAAGGGTTCTTCAAGACGCTGGCATCATTGAGTATTACCTTGTACCCTCCCGGTCCGTGATGCTTAAGAAGCGCAAAGCCCCCTTCGGTCTCATTCTTGAACACCGGACCGTGGACGACCCCGCCGACAGGGTGATCTGCTTCGTTCCTCCCGAATGGGGACGATCAGTGGCTAATCTTATTATAAGGGGAGGAGATCTTTCAAAACCGGGGAGGGGAAGCGTCATGGTCGAGAATGTTACCATATCCAGAGCTCACGACCTTTGCGACCCCACCAATAACACCTGCATGACTGAGGAATCCTTTCCCGACGGTCCGGCCCGACTTCGGGACGGCCTGACGGGAATATGCTGTATCACTCAGCGCGGCGAGGGCGACAACGTGGCGCGGATAGCTCTGGAAACGGGGGCATGCGTTCCCCTGGTTACCTTCGGACAGGGAACGGGGGTCAGGGACAAACTGGGACTGCTGCGCATTACCATTCCCGCTGAAAAGGAAATAGCCATCTTCGCGGCCACAACATACGACGCCGATGAAATAATGGACATGATCATCGAAATCGCAAAACTTGATCAGCCTGGCAAGGGGTTTATTTACCTTTTCCCTCTCGAGGGAGGTCTTATTAACATGAAGGTGTTCCGGGGAACCCATCAGCACGCCGCCAGCATTGAGCAGATCGTGGCTGCCATCGACGAAATAAAGGGCGACTCCCGCTGGAGGGCCATCGCCCATCAACCTGATCAGATCGGAAGGCCTGCTAAAACCTATCTCAGGGGATTGAAATCCCTGAGTTATATCTGCAATGAAGGCAGGGGAGAGGAGCTGGTCCTGGCCGCCATGGAAGCCGGCGCCCCCGGCGCCACCGTGAACCATATGCACTACGCGGGCAGAAGGGGTTTTGGAGAGCAGGGCATTTCCCCGGCCCGGGAGATGATCAGCATGATCGTTCACCCATCCCAGGTAGACTCGATTACCGACGCCATGACAGGCAAAGGCGCCCTGGATGATGAGACACACGGTCTCTTTTTCATAAGTCCCGTTCCCAAGGCATATACATACATATAAATCTCGAACATATCCTCTTTACCCTGCCCTCTCCCGGAGAGAGTTAAAAAAATTTCAAACTACACCATCAAAGAAGGGAGTCCTCACATGTCAGCATCGGAAGCCATCGAAGCAAAAAAAAACCTGATCGGAAAAGAAGTTTTCTGTTCGGACTGGAAAGAAATCACGCAGGAGCAGATAAACCGTTTCGCTGAAGCGACGGGGGATCACCAATGGATTCATGTTGACCTGGAGAAAGCAGCGGCCGGTCCCTTCGGGACCACCATCGCCCACGGGTTCCTGGTTCTTTCAAACATAACTTTTTTCAGTTATCAGATGCCGCTGGGATTCGACGGGGCCTCAATGGCGCTCAACTACGGCCTTAACAAGGTTCGTTTTCTCAATTTCGTGCTGGCTGGATCAAGAATCCGTGACCGCATCGTCCTTTCCGGCCTGGAAGAGAGGCCCGACAACAGGATTCTCATGACTACAACACACACTATCGAGATCGAAGGGCAGGAAAAGCCTGCCTGCGTCGCCGAGTCCCTGGGCATGATCTTTTTCTAGTTATTCAGTTAATCGAAAAGAGCGCCCCCGGCGGAACGGCTAAAGAAACGATACAAATTAATTGTCATTAAAAGGTTTCTTGACAAAGAGACACCGTGCGAGTAGCCTCGAAGACAGGGCCAGGGCCGCGGCGACGCCTTCTGCGGAACTTTCTGGAATACCTTTCTGCCTGGCGGAATGTTTGACCTTTCTTTCCCTAGAGTTAAACAAGACCTTGGTGACCACAACCCACTGAACAAAGGAGGCCTTCCATGATTCTTCTCAACCCCAGAAAACACCATCGACGTTATCCCGATGAGCTTTCCCGGGACATTATGATAAAAACCATCAATTTTTTCGAAACAAAGGGGAAAAAGAAGCTCAAGGAAGATGATCATGAACGGGTATGGTATGACGACTTCCTGGATTTCATCAAAAGGGAGAAAATCTTCGCCCGCTTTCTCACGCCTTCCAAATACGGCCTCGATGAAAGCTACCGCTGGGACACCTGGCGGAACTGCGAGTTCAACGAGATACTGGCTTTTTACGGCCTCCATTACTGGTACGCCTGGCAGGTAACCATTCTGGGCCTCGGGCCAATCTGGATGAGCGACAATGAAGAGGCCAAGAAAAGGGCGGCGAAGCTTCTCAATGAGGGGGCCATCTTCGCCTTCGGCCTTTCTGAGCGCGACCATGGCGCCGACATCTACTCCACGGAGATGACCCTTACGCCTCAGGCCGACGGGACTTGGCTTGCCAACGGTGAAAAATACTACATAGGCAACGGCAACAAGGCGGAAATGGTTTCCACCTTCGGCAAAATGTCGGATACCGGGGAATATGTATTTTTCGTCTCAAACTTTCGCCACAAACATTACGAACTGCGAAAAAACATCGTCAACGTCCAGTCCAACGTGGCTGATTTCAGGCTCACCGACTACC
>JAQUQY010000093.1 GCA_028715865.1 Syntrophales bacterium | reverse complement strand
GAGGTGCTTCACAACCTGGAGAAGGGTGAGCTGGACGGCGCGGGCCAGCCGAAACTGGCCGGTGGCGGGGGCTTGGGGAGCAGGAAAAATCCGGGCCAGCTTTCCCTTTTTGTAAATGAGGAAGACCTCGTGATTCATGAACTGAGAGATATGGACACGGATTCCCTCACGCCCCTTGATGCCCTGAACCGGATCAGCGTCTGGAAGGACAGACTTAAATCATAACGACATATAAGAAAGTGTGCTGAAAAGGGTATTCTTCGAAGTGCTTTGACGCGGGATAATGTTCCCCTTTAGAAGCGATCGTTGCCCTTACTTTATGCAGACCCTCCTGACCTGTGCAAAATCGGTTATACCCTTTAGAACCTTCTCGATGCCATCCTGAAGAAGTGTCCGCATTCCCTGCTCGATAGCCTTGGCACGCAGCTCCTCTGCGGTAGCTTTTTTCTGGATAAGTTCCTTTACTTCCTGTGTGGAAACAAGCAATTCATGAACCCCCATGCGGCCCCGGTAACCTGTTCCGTCACAGGCAGAGCATCCCTTGGCCCTGTTCATTGTAAGCTCGTCGGTGTAGGGGACGTTTAGCAATGCGAACAGCTCTTCTCCATAGTTTTCCGAAAGTTCGTCATATTCCTCTTTTGTGGGGTGATAGGCTTCCTTGCACGCCTTACAGAGCGTTCTAACCAGCCGTTGGGCCAGGATGCCCAGAAGCGAATCGGCAAAGTTCAGGGGGTCAATTCCCATGTCGAGAAGCCTCACGACCGTTTCGGGAGCGCTGTTTGTATGGAGGGTGCTGAAAACCAGGTGGCCCGTGAGGGATGCTTCGACGCCCGTTTTTGCCGTCTCATGGTCGCGCATTTCGCCGACCATGATGACGTCGGGATCGGCCCGGAGAAATGACCGCATGGCCGCCGCGAAATCGAAACCGATCTTGGGGTTTATCTGTACCTGCCGCAGTCCGTACTGTGTGATTTCCACGGGATCTTCGGCGGTCCATATTTTCGTTTCGGGCTTGTTGATGTAGTGCAGAGCCGCGTGAAGGGTCGTCGTTTTACCCGATCCCGTGGGGCCCACCACAAGGCACATGCCGTAGGGTTTTATGAGAATGTTGCCCACCATCTCGCGGTAGTTCCGCTCCGAAAGGCCCATGTCTTCCAGTGGCATGGTTTCTCCCTTGGCCAGGATTCTCATGACAACGTCCTCCATGCCTCCCTGGCTCGGGATTGTGGCTACGCGGAGCTCGATTTCGTCGCCCCGGGGCCGCCTGAACTTGATTTTTCCGTCCTGGGGGAGTCTACGTTCAGTAATATCCAGGTTCGACATTATCTTTATCCTGGATATCATGGCGTTGCGGTAGCTGAAGGGCACTTTTTGGTATACCATAAGCGCCCCGTCGACCCGGTACCTGACTTCCACGTTCTTCTTGATTATGCTTGGTTCTATATGAATATCCGAGGCATTCCTCGAGTAGGCGTCGTTGATTATACGGTTTACCAGCTGCATGATGACGCTGTCAGATTCAGTGACGTCTTCATCGAGACCCATGTCAATGTCTTCATCGTCATCGAGTTTTCCGATTATGTCGGAGATGCTTCCTCCCGTGTCTCCCGTCTGGTAGAAGTGGTTGATGAACTTTACGATATCTTCGTAAAGCGCTATATCGTAAGTCACATTGCGGGTTTTCAGGAGGTTCTCTATCATATCCCGCTTAATGATGTTGTTTGGATCATCTATGATAATGCGAATGGTTCCCTCTGCTCTTTCAAGGGGCACCCATAGTTCCCGTCGAAGATATTCTTCCTTCAGGTTGTTTAGAAGATCGTAAGGAGTAGCAATCTTGTCGCTGAACTGAACGAATTCGCAGCGGTAAAATTCGCTGAGAGACTTTCCGATGTCCTCCTTTGATATTTTTAAATACTTCATGAGATGCTGTTCGATAGTTTCCCGGTTTTTTCTGGATTCCTCCCAGGCACTCTCCAGTTCCTCCACCGAAACGAGTCCCATGCGGACCAGGTAGTCGAATTTTGTTTTTTTCTTTTGTACGATTCGCTCATGGTTGTAAAGGGCGACACCCAGAATTCGAGCCATTTCCTCGACGATGGACACGTCCTGTTTGCTGAATTTCCCACCGCTCTTTTTGTTGATAATCTGAATGACTCCACGGAGCTTGTCTCCGTGTACGATCGGAGTTGCCAGAACCTGACGGGTAGTTTTACCCGACTTCTGATCCCAGCTTCGATCAAAATGGAGTTCTTCGTCTATACTTCTCAGTTCGTCGTCGTCATAAGCGTCGGCGATGTTCAGGGTCTTGCGTTTAGCTGCGGCGCATCCGGCAATGCTATGCGTGTTGATGGCTACCCGTATTTCTCCCAGTTTCGTTCCCGTTAGAATCATTGAATAAATCTGGTTGTTTTCCTCGTCGGTTACGTAAATCGTCATGGATTCGGAGTCAAACAGGCTTCCTATGTCGTCGCGGAGATCAACGAGGATCTGTTTCACGTTCTTGGACGCGTGTATTTTATAGGTAATTTCCTGGAACTTTTTTTGAAAGTTCAGCTGCTGTTCCAGGTCATTTATGTGGCTGTTATCCTTGACGTTGTTGTTTTGGTTTGAGCGCGATGGAAAAAGGGCCATGTCGGATCTTTTTTCTCCTTGTATGTATTAGGTTCTACATATAGCATTACCTTAAGTCTGACGGCAATAGATTTTCTCACTCAACCCCCCTAAAATGCGATCTTTTTGAACTGCTGAATAAGAGGTGGGCAAGGATTTGAATATTTTTTGGGGGCCATGGAGTGTTGTATCCAGTTATGCCTGGTGATGTAATTCCTGTTTTTAAAAATTACAAAGATGAAAGGTTCCTCTTTGGGACTTGAGCATAATTTTAAGATATTGTCAGAATTCCATTCGATGGAGCTTCCGATACCCGGCAATCATGGGCAAAATGCCGGCGGCTGCCGTGGCTAATACTGCCGTGGCCCAGGCGCCACTGAGAAGAAAGGAGAATGTTTGTTTTGTTATGTTGTAATGAATCTCATAGGCAAAGTATGGAAATGCAAAGACAATGATCATCAGCATGACATAACCCAGGGCGATAACGAAATTCAGTGTTCCTCCAAAACCGGAAACAATGCGCGCGGGATTGTCTTCCCTGAAATTAGGGTACAGCGAACCAAGGCCCAGGGCTAACCCCACTAATCCCCCGCTTGACATGGCGGCGACTGAGCAGGATATGAAAAAAAGGCCCGGAGGGGTGGATAGCATAAGATTTGTTGACACCATGAGAGCTTCACTTATGAGTAAAACAGGGATGAAATTCAGAAAAAATTTCTGAAGCACCAGTTTGCGAAAGGTAATCGGCGCAAGTCCCAGCATCCATATTTTGTTTCCCTCAAGGCTGATCTGGGGAAAGAGAAAGCGTACGGTAAAGCCGGCCAGGACAAGTGACGTGGCGGAGAGATTAAGAAAAACAACTATCATCTTCCAGTACGGATTGTCCACCGAGGCAGGAATGTTGCGGAGGTTGAATATGTAAACGCCCAATATGGCCAGATATATGAGGAATTGTGAGTATTGGTTGAAATCGCGGGCGAATATCCTGACATCCTTGACAATCAGAGCCGCCGTTGGCCGGGGAAGAAAGGAAAGATAACCCAGTAGGCGGTTAGTTGCACCATTGTCGGGATGAGATATGGCCCGGTTCGACCTATTCCGGGACTTCAGCCATCCCCGATGGAATAGGGCGCCCGAGGCGAGCCAGTTGAGCTGGAGTGCCACCAGCGCCGTGGCCCCGTAGGCGAATACATAGCTCCAGGATTGTGGAGCCAGTCCCGAACCGGCCTTTACTATGGAAGAGGCCATCCAGTAACCTGGGAAAAAAGGGTGTTTCAGTATTCTCAGGTGGTACAGGAATGTATCCATGAAGTGTGCGATGTCTCCGCCTGCACGTGCCTCTGGCGCAATAGCAGTTTTGTAATACCAGTAAAGCGCCATAAATGTGATCGCCATGATAGCGATGAAATAATATTTCAGCCTTTCGTATTTGAAAAAACGGACCATAACAAGGACCGCCAGACAGGCCAGCGCCGTGGGTAGAATAACGAACATGGCGAACCATGCCGGCAGGGCAAGGTAAAACCAGGCGGAAACCCCCTTGATTAAAGCATAAGCTATAAGAAGGGGAAGCCCGAGGAATAGAAAGGCCCAGGAACTGAAAACCCCAGTCTGCAGAAGGCGGTAGATGTAGATGATCCTGTGATTCATTGGCTTGGAAAAAAGAAATTCTACCTCCGCGGAATTGAATAATGTCGAGTGAGAGACAATAAGGGCGCTCAGCATTAGCATAATAAAAAGAACGGCGAAAAAAATATACATGGCTTCGTCCATGAGAGCTGGGCCTATGATGGGAAAGCCATAAAAGAAAGAAAGCCCGTAATGGAAAAGATATAAAGTTCCGAACCATAGAGCCGTTGTAAGTGTGGTTATGAAGACTACCTTGATGAGAGGTTCGTTCCTTATTCCGGCGATAGTGTTCATCAGAACCCTTGCTCTCGCGAAAGCGATTCCACGAACACCGTCCATTACTTCATGCCTCTGCCGTCATGTTCAGGAAGACATCCTCTAAGCCCGCGGAATCAAGGGCGGCCCTCTTTATGTCAGCCACACTTCCGAGGGCTATCAGTTTCCCGCAGTGAATTATTCCCAGTCGATCGGAAATTTCTTCGGCCAGGGCCAGTGTGTGGGTTGACATGAGGATTGTCGTGCCAGGCCGTGCACGCTCCCTTAGTATGTCCTTAACGAGGCGTACGCTGCGGGGGTCGAGGCCGACCATGGGTTCATCGATGATGATAAGACGAGGGTTCGAAAGGAGCGCGGAGGCGATGACAATTTTTTGGCGCATTCCGTGAGAGTAACTCTCCATAAGCTGGTTGCAGTAATCTTCCATAAGGAAGAGCTCCAGGAGCTCCTCGGTATCCTTTCGATAACGTTGAGGATCGAGATTATACAATTCTCCTGTAAAGTAAAGAAATTCCATACCCGTAAGCTTCTCGTACACGTAGGGGATATCGGGAATGTAGCTCATTAGAGCCTTGGCCTGTTCAGGCTTTTTGGCCATATCCAGGCCTCCGACGAAAACCTTGCCCAATGTAGGGTTGAGCAGGCCGGCAACTATTTTGAGAGTTGTTGTCTTCCCAGCGCCGTTTGGTCCAAGAATAGAAAAAAATTCTCCCCCTTCGATAGAAAGGGATATATCGTCGACGGCGACAGTATTCCCGAATCGCTTAGTCAGTTTCTGTATTTTAACCATGGAAAATACCCGGTATTTCAGTGTTCATGATTCACAGGGATCTCTTCGCAAGCATTGGAGCGCCTCGTATCCTAGCAGACGCCATGAGGTTGTCAACGTGGAATTCTCATACATCTCGTAAGCCCCTTGGAGTTGAACTTCATATCTTTTTTCTTTTACTTGCCTCTTTGCGAAGATTTCAGAATTGATGACTTCGTAAAAAGGTCACCGGAGGGTGTGACCTCCGGCATTATAACCGGATGCTTCGTTGGGCTTCATCCTTCGTCATTGCGACGCACCAAAAGTGCGCCTCATTCCTCAGGATTCGCCCGCCTTGCCTGCGGACCTTTTTACGAGGCCATGGGATTCGATCCTGATTTCCCGGGAAATCAGGATTCGATGGCTCCAGCGACATTTTACGGAACCATCAGAACTCAAAGTCAATTATTTCAATACCAGTACGCCCCATGGCCATGACGATACCAGCCTGGGCGGAAAAATCACCCGATACCAGCTCAAAGTGAGTGGCGTCAGCCACGGCCTGGCCGAAGGTTGGATCCATGTGCACCCAGGTTCCCACGAATACCCGAGGCCACGCGTGGTAATAAAAGGCGCCGTCCATGTAGACAAGTCCGGCTGACATGTCGGCCGGAATACCTGCCGCACGTGCCAGGGCCACAAAAAGCGATGTATGTTCGTTGCAGTCGCCGCGTCGATGTTTCAGAACTTCCGTTGCTATCGGAACATCGAAACTTGGAATTTTTCTTAAGTTTTCATGGACCCACTTCCCGATAAGACGGGCCGCCGCCCAGGCGTGTTTCTCATC
>JAQUQY010000092.1 GCA_028715865.1 Syntrophales bacterium | reverse complement strand
TTACTCCGGTCATCTTCTCTATGGCTTTGTTCCAGGCGACGACCCTTCCCTCCCTGTCGATGACCAGGGTGGCGTCGGGAAGAAACTCGATGATGCCTGACAGGGTGGCCTGTGAGCGTTGTAATTCAGAGATGGCAGCCTCACGCTCCAGTTCAATCCGCTTTCTGTCCGTTATGTCCTGGGCTATGCTCGCAATAGCATTAATGTTTCCCTCTTCGTCAAGGAGGGGGAACAGAACGGTGCTGAGCACCCTCTCTTTGCCTTTAATCTTCATGGTGTCTTCAACGGTCAGGCACGACCGGAGTTCGCATAGCCGTGAAATTCGTTCCATGAAGTTTTTCGCCGTTTCAGGAGGCAGAAGTTCCTGAAAGGATCTGCCAATGAGATCAGAGGCCTCCATTCCAAGGAAGTCGCTGATGGCGCGGTTCACCAATGTATAGCGCCCCTCCATGGTGAACTCCGAGATAAGCAGGGGGCTGTTGTCAAGAATCCCTTGCAATCTGCCACGATATTCCCTTAATTCTTCAATATGCGCTGCCCTCTCATCCTCCAGGCACTTGCGCTGGGTAACATCAATGTACAGGACTTGGTGATGGTTCTCGCCATTCCAGACAACGGGCCTTCGCCATGCATGTATGTGACGGATGTCCCCTTTATTCCCAACAATTTCAATCTCATATTCCTCCAGACCAGCCTCGCCTGAGCGTCGCTTTTCTCGCCTGAGCTGATGTTCTTTGCGACTCCTTGTCGTGTAGCGACGACTCGGGGACGTCTCCCATTCACTGATGCTGTCATATTCAAACATGTCCAGGAAGGCAAGATTCACAAAAAGCGTTTCTCCTGTTTCTGAAACAATACGTATCCCAAAGGGCGAGTCTTCCAGTGACCGCCGGAAATTGTACTCGCTTCTTCTCAGGGCCTCCTGGGCCTCCTTGTTTTCGATGATGGATTCGATGCTTCTCAGCAAGGATGTAACAACGTTAAGGTCCTGGTCATCATAATCAAAGGGTTTGTTGGCCACAGCCGCGACGGCGGTGATCTTCCCGCCAGAGAACAGGGGCACGACCATCAGATTTTTCAAGTCAACATGGCCTTCCGGCAGGCCTTTTCGTGCGGGGTGCGGAGTGCTGAAGTCATTAAATACCAAGGGCTCACGGTTGCGGATCGCCTCGGCCCAGAGACCGGCCTCAGCGATGGGAAAATCTTCGGGCTTGTCTGTCATGTGACATCCTTCCACGGCTTCACCGGACCAGGTATGAATGGTCATGACCGACTCATCTGTGTTCATGTGGCCGAAAAATCCCAGGGAGCTCTCAGTTAAATCTAATATTGAAGAAAGAGCCTGTTCGGCAACGCCCTTTATATCGTCCGCCGACAGCAAGGTGATGTTCCAGAGCGCCTCAAGTCTCCTGCCGGCAATACGCAAGTCCTCTTGGGATTTCTTGTTCTCCGTTATGTCCGTGGCGAATCCGTGCCAGAGGATGCTGCCGTCGGGCAGTTTTTCGGGCGTGGATTTGCCCAAGACCCATGTTACCGGTTTACCGGGAACATGAACGCGAAATTCACATTCCCAGACGGTCATCTCCCTGGCGGAAGATTCAATTGAACTGATCAATTTCTCCAGATCCTCGGGCACGACCACACTGGTTATGGGAGTGAACTCCTCGCGTACCTCATCAGGTGAGCAACCGAAAATATCCCTGATGGCTTGCGTAGTAAAGGGAAGGCAGAAGGTCCTGTCAGGTTTTCGCATGAACTGATAGATCATACCAGGAGCATTGGCAGTAAGCTTTTCAAACCGGGTGTTTCGCTCCCCGAGAACCTCCTCAAGTTGCTTGCGCTCTGAAATATCCCGCACAATCATGCAGGTCCTCTGCCGGCCATGCTTGTCGGTGAATATTTTTGAGGTAACCTCAGCGGGAAATCTCTCGCCGGTGGCGCGAACCATTGTCAGCTCCACATTCACCATCCTGCCCGTTCTGGCCCGTTCCTCCAGTCGTGCCGCAAGACGGGGATCAGAAAGATCCATCAATCCGTTGCGGCCAACAGCCCTGATCTCGTCAGCCGACCTGCCAAACATCTCGCAGGCCGCCGGGTTGGCATCCAGGATGCTGCCGTCAGGCACGGTCGAGAGGATCGCATCGTGTGACTCATTAAAGAGAGCGCGATACTTTTCCTTGGTGGTCCGGAGTGACTCGTATGCCTGATGCAGCTCGGTCACATCGCGGGCAAAGATAGTTACACCGGTCACCTGTTTCTCATCATTGAAAACCGGGTAGCACCGTTGCTCGAACATTCTTCCCGCTCTGGCATCTTTAAACGTAACGGGTTCACCTGTGGCAATCACTTTTTCGTATTTCGACTTTCTGAGTGAGGCTACTTCCGGCGGGAAATGGTCATAGAGACAGGTTCCTTCAAATTCCTGAAGCGTTCTCTCTAATCTCTGGGCGGCCAGCGTATTTGACAATAGCACGATACCTTCCGGGCTTATCATCACCATGCTTTCCTGGACGGCATCGAAAAATGCGTTGATTGTCCTGTCTTTTTTGCGCGACTCCTCTTCCACCCGCTTTCGCTTGGTGATGTCTCTGGTAACTCCGAAAATCCCCGTCAATACTCCTCGATCACTGCGGATTCCACTGATAATGGTTTCCCCCCAGCGTGTTGAGCCGTCCTTGTGATAATATTCCACTTCGACAGCAATGGTTCTGTCCGGGTCCGCGTCGCCCTGCTGTTCGAGAGCAAGCTCTCTTGCCAAGACATCATGCACATATGACAGTGACGCAGGCGTCATCTGTTCGCTGACATCCTGAAGAACTCGCTCTTCAGGGGTGAATCCAAGCATTTTCTCGATTGAAGGACTAATGTAGACGGTGCGTAGATTCAAGTCCTGAATCCACAAAATATCCGCCATGTTATCGGCAAGAAACCTGTATTGAGCCTTGCCCTCCAGAACTGTTTCCCGGGCAAGATTCAGCTCTTTTTCCGTTTCTTCAAGTTCCCTGATTCGTTCCTTCAGTCTGGCGGTTTCTTCTAAAAGTTCTTGATTGGACTTTGACTGGTCGGCCATATTCCCCCCGTCTTGTCGAACAATACTGGAATTGAAATAATATGGACGATAATGTGCGGTGTGAACATTTCGTAACGTACACAAATCTCATGGTAATGTCAAAATAATAGAACCAACGGTCACAAATTATTGTTTGAAAGGGTGCGCGCTTGTGACCGGTGGCGATTGTTGCTTTCAGGAAGATATATGTGTTTTTATCCGGACGTGGCGCTCATTTTCCCGGAAACACTGACTCCACCTTTGCAGTGAATTTTTTTGTTTGCAGATATTGTAAACCCCATATAGCATGGATGTGTCCCTACGGGGTGCGTAAAGGTAACAGCGGGGGTGAAGAAAGGCATGAAAAAACTCGTTCTATCGATTCTGTGCTGTGTCCCGCTCGCGGCGATGCTGTTCGCGGCAGGAACCGGGCACGCCCGTGAAGGGGGGCGGACAGGGTATTCAGCCGCCGTGGCTCCCGTTCATCAGTTCCGGACTGACCTTGACCAGGGCGGATCATTTACGATGTCCGGCGTTCTTCTTCATTCGTCGGTCACCCATCCTGTGAGCGGGAATGTCGATGTCGGTTTAGGCCTTACCTATGCCTACCAGGACTACCGGTTCAGGAACCCCGTCTTTACCGGCGGGGTGGAACCCTGGTCGGAAATTCACCACATCCAGGGATCGGCAGTGTATGTCCGGACCCTTGATGACGACTGGCAGGTCCGGCTGTCACCGTCCATTCGCTTTTCCGGCGAATCAGGCGCTTCTACGGAAGATGCTCTTGCCTGGGGCGGCTTCCTCTCCGTGTCCCGGGCTTTTCATCCCGGCCTGGTCCTGGGAGCTGGGATCGCCTACAGTGACGATATCGACAGGCGATCGGTGCTTCCCGTCGTGATTGTTCGGTGGGACATTACCGACCGGCTGAGACTGGCCAACTCCCCAGGAACAAGCCCGGCGGGTCCGGCGGGAATGGAGCTGTCCTGCCGGGTCGAAGACGACTGGGCTCTGGGGGTGGGGGTCGCCTGGCGCTCCAACAGGTTCAGGCTTGACCGGCATGGATTTTCTTCCGGCGGCGTGGCGCGCTCCAGGGGGATCCCGGTGTGGGTGCGGGCTTCCCGCTCCCTGACGGACAGGATCGGCCTTGATGTCTACGGCGGCTTACTGTTCTCGGGGAATCTCCGCGTTGACGATGTTCACGGCAGGCGGATCGCCGACAGCGGTCATTCACGGGCGGCCTTCCTCTCAGTCGCGCTTTCGGCGCGGTTCTGACGGATGACCTGTGACTTTTGCAGAACCACGTAAAACCAGCGAGTTGGTCGTTCTGCCGAAGGGGTAAATGACGAAACAGGCTGTTGTGTAAAGATCTCGACCTGTGAAAGGGTTATTCTTTATGAACCGGTTTTCACGGCAGAAAGAGATTTTCGGGCTCGTAGCGTGGCTCGCGGTCACCTTCGCCGCAGCCGCCATCGGAAGCGCGGCGTCGGTGAGCTCTGGGCCCTTCTACATGGAGCTTGTCAGGCCGGGGTGGGCTCCGCCGCCTTACGTATTCGGGCCGGTCTGGACAGCACTGTACTTGCTCATGGGGTGTTCGGCCTGGCTGGTCTGGCGCAGGGGAGGGTTTTTCGCGGCGTCGACGGCGCTTACCCTGTATCTCCTGCAGCTGGCGGCAAATGCCCTGTGGACGTGGCTGTTTTTCCGGTGGCACCTCGGCGTGGCCGCCTTTGCCGAAGTGCTGGTCCTCTGGGTGCTGATAGTGGCGACCATGGCAAGCTTTCGGCGCGTGAGCCTGCCGGCGAGCATGCTGCTCATTCCCTACCTCGCGTGGGTGAGCTTCGCGGCAATCCTGAATTACACTCTCTGGCAGCTCAACCCGCAGATTCTGGGTTGATCAGGCACCGGGCCTCGGGAATGCACCATTTCAAACCGTAATTCGTAACCACCGGTTCTATTGTTTTAACATTCCCAATCTCTGTGCTGCAGGCTGAGTCTCAAATACATACCTACGAACATCGGGCATTCTGGCTGGAGGGATTGCCCACGACTTCAATATTCTTATGACATCGGTCGAGGGTACATTGAGCTTGCTCTTCTGGATATTCCTTCCGATAGTGTGTCGCGTGAGCGATTGGAGTCGGTGCTCTTCAGCAGGACGCAGACACAGGGACTCACCGGCAGGTTGGTCACCTTGTCCCGTTGGTTTATTATGTTATTGTTAAGCATTTTTATTAGACGTGTAGAGAGGTGGAGCCAAGGTCTGCGGCCATCAGGACGGTCGGAAAGGCACGATCATGGCCTTTCTTATTGAAGACTTCATGTAATCAAAAAACGCCACCAACCAAAAGCACGCACGCTTTCGAACTAATTCGTGACCGCACGGGGAGAAACCGTACCAAGGTTTCCATTTACCAGGGCTTTATCATGAAACCCCTTTTTAATAGTCTCTACAAGTCTCTACATTTTGTTATTTTCAGGAAAATTGAACTCGCAAAAAGTCAATCATATCAAGAAGCCTTTCTGTCCTCGAGCGTTCGACAGCCTTCGATACTCTGAATTACCAACCAAGCGATTGTCTCTA
The DNA here is from genome assembly GCA_028715865.1 of Syntrophales bacterium. GTDB lineage: Bacteria > Desulfobacterota > Syntrophia > Syntrophales > UBA2210 > MLS-D. The sequence continues at coordinate 506 of JAQUQY010000092.1, read as the reverse complement.
TCGAACCTTCAAGTGCAGTATAGGAATGGGTAGGTGCCTGCGCTTTGTTTCGCCGAACAGGGAGGCTGTATCTCTTGAGGTAGGTTCCCCCCTTTTGCCATCACCCAATACTTCAATGAAGTGAGATGCCCCCAGATGGACACTGTGCTTACCGTATTTGGCACTGACCTCATCCATGACCTTGTAAATATCCTGAATACGTTCCGCCCTTAAACCATCCTCAAAAAGGCTAAGCTGAATGTTGGTGTTGGGTGTGAGCTCCATAAGAGCAATCCCGGTTGCTCTATAAAGATCTTTTGGACGGTACATATCGACAAACAGGCGGCGAAGTTCTTCTGACAACTCCATAGGGTAAATGGATGGACGGTTTAAGCGGATATCACGGCCCACATAATCAAAATCCTGTTTCCTTAAAAAAGCTACTAATCGCCGTGCAGAGAGGCGGTAACGTCGTGCTTTGATGCAGGCAGATTCAAGATTGCGCATCAGATGAGCAAACAGATAGT
>JAQUQY010000091.1 GCA_028715865.1 Syntrophales bacterium | reverse complement strand
CATGGGGCTTCGGAAATATGGCTCTGAGTGCGAAAAATTATAGTCACAAAGCTTTCCCGTGGCTCTCGGAATAAGAACCCTGTTGTTCTTTTGCATAGTTCAGGGCTCCCCCCGCAAGAAGAATCTTTTTCTCGCGTTCCGATATTCTCAGGTCCGCCTGTATGGTAGTTCCCCTTGTCCTGTTGTGAATGGTAACAGTGTCTGTTGATGCAACCAGGTTCTTGATGTCGGGCATGTCAAGAATGTCGCCGCTTCCAATCTCTTCATAATCATTGTCATTACTGAAGATCACGGGAAGAATGCCGAAGTTTACAAGGTTCGAGGCGTGAATCCGTTCAAATGACTTCGCGATAACCGCTTTAACGCCCAGATGCATGGGACAGATGGCGGCGTGTTCGCGGGAGGAGCCCTGCCCATAGGAAAAACCCGCAACTATGATACCGTGACGTCCACGCGCTTTTAATTCTCGGGCTCTCGCGGAGAATGAAGGGTCCAGGAGTTCAAAAACGAAATCAGAATAACGGTCTATATTTGAGCGGTATTTCATACGGTCGCCTGCGGGCATGATGTGATCCGTAGTTACCAGATCTCCCGCCTTAATTAAAACTTCTCCGGAGATCGCTTCCGGGAACGGGTCATTGGCTGGCGGTTTCCCGACATTGCTTCCCCTGCGGATTTCAACTGGCTCTACGTGGAAGTTTGGGTCGGGAACAATGATCATCCTATCATCGATGTTAAATTTATGAGGAAGGTTGATGCGGGGGTATTCGATTCCGAGGGTCCGGGGGTCTGTTATGGTTCCCGTTATTGCCGAGGCCGCGGCCGACTCGGTACTTACCAGGTACACGTCGGCGTCGGCTGTTCCCGATCGTCCCTTGAAGTTCCTGTTTGATGTGCGAAGAGAAACGGCTTTCGAGGGTGGACTGCAGCTGTTGCCGATGCAGAACCCGCAGGCGGACTCATCGATTCGCGCGCCCGCCGCTATGAGGTCGGTCAGGTAGCCGTCCCTGGCCAGATTTTCCAGCACCTGCCTGGATCCGGGCGCTACGATCAGGCTTGTCCCATCGCTAATGAATCGGCCCTTCAGTATCGATGCCGCCATGGCCATATCATGGTATGAACCGTTGGTGCAGCTTCCTATGCATACCTGATCAACAGCAAGGCCGGAGAGGCTTTTCAGGTTAACCACATTCTCGGGACTGTGGGGAGTGGCAACTAGTGGTTCCAGTTCAGTCAGGTTTATATGGAAAGTTTTATCGTATCCGGCATCGGGGTCCGCCTTCAGTTCCATCCAGTCCTGCGTGCGCCCCTGGGACGCGAGAAACCGCCGGGTTACTTCGTCACTGGGGAATATGGACGTGGTGACGCCGCATTCGGCTCCCATGTTGGTTATGGTTGCCCTTTCGGGCACTGATAGGGATGCGACGCCCTCTCCTGTGTATTCAAAGACGCGTCCCACGTTTCCTCTGGTAGTGAAATAGCCTAGCACATGCAATATTATATCCTTTGCGGATACCCAGTGGGGAAGTTTTCCTGTCAGATGAATCGCAATCACCGAGGGACAGATCAGGTGAAAAGGCCGGCCTGCCATGGCCAGGGCAACATCGAGGCCTCCCGTTCCAATGGCCAGCATTCCCAGGCCCCCCGCGGTTGGGGTGTGACTGTCGGAGCCGAGAAGTGTCTTTCCGGGTACGCCGAACCGTTCCAGATGTACCTGGTGACAGATGCCGTTTCCAGCCCTTGAGAGCCGGATGCCGTATTTTCGGGCAACATCCTGTAGATACCTGTGATCGTCGGCATTTTCAAAACCTATCTGCACCGTGTTGTGATCAATGTAACTGATGGAAAGTTCCGTTGCGGGCCGGGGAATTCCCATGGCTTCAAACTGGAGATAGGCCATTGTTCCCGTGGCGTCCTGGGTGAGGGTATGGTCTATGCTGATGGCTATCTCGCTGCCGGGAGCCCAGCTTCCACCAACCAGGTGGGACTGGATTATTTTTTCCGTCAAAGTTTTTCCCATGGGATCTCCCTCTTGCAAAATAAACATGATCTAATATATGAACAATCGGATAATTTCAATAGTAATCTCAATTTCGCCCGGTCCGGAGGTTGTTAAATATCCCTGTTCCGGGAATGGGAACATGCCGGTAATGAAGGAAATACGAAGAACCGACCGTCATTACCGCTACGGGGCGGTGGATCTAATGACGGAATACACAATATGCGAGTCCCTGGGCAGCATCGATTCGCCCTACATGGTGGCCTTAAGGGAACCAAGAACCTTCGGATCTTCCCTGGCTGAACTGCTGATGGAAAGGGGTGTCCTGCGCCCCGGAATGCGTGTCTGCGAAGCGGGAGGTGGATACGGAACCCTCATGAGGGGTTTTCTTGAAGAACGCGGATACCTGATTGAATACGTAGTAATGGTTGATCTATCCCTGAGACTCCTTGAACGGCAGAGGAGGGTGCTTTCGCCCTGGTCTGGAAAGCTTTCCTTCGTAAATGGTAATATACAGGAAGTTCTTCATTCCATGTCCGGCATTGATCTTTTTATCATGAATGAAGTGGCCGGTGATCTGGAGACATGGGTGAACCTGGAGCCTGCGGCTCTGCCTGATGAGGTGTCTCGTTTAGTTGATAGCTATGGTCTCGATATTCCTGCGTCAGGACTCTTTAATTTCAATGTTGGGGCTATCCGGGTCGTGGAAACGCTTTCAAAAAAGGGATGGCCTGCTTTTCTGTCGGAACACTCAAGCGATCCTCTCATTCCGTCTGACATGGGCTATCTGGAACGGGACCTGGATATGGAGGGGTATCCCCGCGAGATCAAGCTGAAGGGACATTCTGAATTCACGATTCGCTTCAGTCACTTGTTGGCCGTGGCCCGTTTCCTTGGCAGAGAGGTTGTCACGGGCTCCTTCGCCGAGCTTGTGGGGTTGGCCCATTCACCGCGTATGAGAGCCGTTTTCTGTGGCCGAATGACGGCTAATGAGGAGAATTCACTGCTTTATGAATTTCTGGATCATGTCAGGGAATATCGCTGGCTGCTTATTCTTTGACGGCTGCGTAAATGGTTCCTATATTCCATGCTTACCCCTTTCGTACGGAAAGCAAAGATAGATAATGACGGGGCCCTACAAAACAAAATACTTCGTGATATACTACCGGGCCATGGGAACGAAGGGATAAAACTGTGCTGTTCAGGTGTCTCCATGACGAGGCATCCAACTGAAGGGAGTATTCAAAGTCAATGATCATTCTGATTAGGTGGTTTATACTGACTTTTGCAGTCATGGTCGCTTCCTATCTTATTGAAGGGGTGCAGATCACCAATTTTTTCGCGGCTCTTTTCACAGCAGCCGTACTGGGCTTCCTGAACACTTTCTTCAGGCCCATTCTTCTTATACTGACTCTTCCCATAAATGTTCTAAGCCTTGGACTCTTCACCTTCATAATAAACGCACTGCTCCTCAAAATGGCCTCCGGCGTCGTTCCAGGATTCACCGTCCTGGGATTCTGGTCGGCCATTTTTGCCGCTCTTATCATAAGTATCGTGAGCGCGCTTATAGAGGCGGTACTCCGCGTAACAGGCGGGGGAGGGGAGCCTCCCATGGGACCTGAAAACAGGGAAGATTATATTGATCTTGAGAAAAAGGCGGGGAATCGGTGGGAGTAATGAACCTGACGCCGGCCATGAAGCAGTATATGGACATCAAGGAGCAGCATCCAGACTGCATTCTGTTCTTCAGGATGGGCGATTTCTATGAAATGTTTTTTGAAGACGCTGTTATTGCCTCCCGGGTTCTGGAGATAACGCTTACTTCGAGAAATAAAGGGCGTGAAGACAGTATTCCCCTCTGCGGGATACCATACCACGCCGTTTCGGGATACCTGGCTAAGCTGATCGGAGAAGGGTTCAAGGTTGCCCTCTGCGAACAGATGGAAGACCCCCGTGAAGCAAAGGGGGTTGTGAAGCGCGAAGTTGTCCGTGTGGTGACGCCGGGACTTGTCATGGAAGCCGGCAGTCTTTCAGACAAGGAAAACAACTATATCGTTGCCTGGCACGTGGAAGGGGACAGGTACGGGCTCGCCTTCCTTGACCTTTCAACTGGAGAGTTTAATGTTACCCAGACTGAGGACCATGGCGATTTAATTACGGAACTGCTGGGCCTGGGTTTCAGGGAGGCTGTATTCTGCGAAACAGGCGAGAAGGATAAAATCTTAGAATCTCTGTCCGATATGAAGAATAACTTCATAACGACCCGCCTCAATTCAAAGGCCTTTGCCTACGAAGGGGCCTTCTCTGTTTTGAAGGATCATTTTTCTGTCGATGCCCTGAAAGGTGTGGATTTTGAGATCCATCGGCCAATGACCCGGGCGGCCGGGGCACTGCTGGCCTACCTTAAGGATACGCAGCGCGACAGCCTGTCCCACATTAACAGGATATCCTGGTATCATCCCCGAAATTATCTTGTAGTTGACGATACGGCAAGACGCAACCTGGAACTCTTCGCCACGATACAGGACAACAGGAAGGAAGGATCACTTTTTAACGTTCTCGATAAAACCATCACCGCCATGGGTGGGCGCCGTCTTCGCCGGTGGATGACCTATCCGCTGGTATGCCCTGAAAGGATAGGACTCCGGCTTGCCGCCGTTTCGGAATTGAAGGGAATCCAGATTCTGCGTGGCGAACTTCGTGATCTTCTTTCAGAAGTTTACGATTTGGAGCGCCTTGGAAGCAGGGTTTCCATGGGTGTCGCCAACGGCAGGGACCTGGTCGCGCTTGGCGGATCGCTTGAAACAATTCCATCCCTGAAAGGGGCGATCCGTGACGTCGAATCATCCATGCTATCCTCCATAGGTGAATCCATGGACGACCTGGCTGATATAACAAGCCTTGTGGAGCGGGCTCTGGTAGACGATCCGCCCCTTTCAATCAGGGAGGGTAACCTTATACGAAAGGGCTATGACGATGAACTTGATCAACTCATGTCTCTTTCCCTGGACGGGAAGAGCTGGATAGCCGCAATGGAGGAACGGGAACGTAAGAAGACGGGCATCGGGACACTGAAGGTCGGCTTCAACTCCATTTTCGGTTATTACATTGAAGTTACCAAGGCAAACGCCCGGAACGTTCCCGATGATTATGTGAGAAAGCAGACTCTGGTCAACGCGGAACGGTACATAAACGAGGAATTGAAGCGATACGAGGAAACAGTCCTCAACGCGGAAGAAAGTCGAAAAATTCGGGAATACGACCTTTTTGTTTCTATAAGAGAACGTATTGCTCAAGAGATAGGGCGAATACAGAAAACGGCCTCCCTCATAGCTGATCTGGATGTGCTGTCAGCCCTGGCGGAGGTTGCCGATCTTTATGGATACTGCCGTCCAGACGTCAACGAAGGTGATGTAATCTCAATCAGCGAAGGCCGGCATGCCGTTGTGGAGCGTATGGGCCTGGCTGACGGCTTTGTCGCCAACGACACTCTTCTAGATGGCGCCGCCAATCGCTTCCTGATAATAACGGGACCCAACATGGCAGGGAAATCCACGTATATCAGGCAGACGGCTATAATTGTACTTATGGCGCAGATGGGAAGTTTTGTTCCCGCCCGGGCCGCCGAGATAGGCGTGGCTGACCGCATTTTTACACGGGTAGGCGCAGGAGACAGCCTGGCAAGGGGCCAGAGTACCTTCATGGTGGAAATGATGGAGGTGGCCTCGATTCTCAGGAACGCCACTCCCAAGAGCCTTATTCTACTCGATGAAGTGGGCCGGGGAACGAGTACCTTCGATGGACTGAGCATCGCCTGGGCCGTGAGTGAATACATTCATGACAGTGAACGTATTGGAGCCCGAACACTTTTTGCGACCCATTACCATGAACTTACCGACATCGCCCGCACCAGAGAAGGAGTGAAAAATTACTGTGTTGCCGTCAAGGAGTGGGGAGACAGGGTAATTTTTTTGCGGAAAATTGTGGAAGGTGGAACTAACAGAAGCTACGGCATACAAGTCGCCCGTCTGGCGGGTGTTCCAGAGGCGGTGATACTGAGAGCCCGTGAGGTGCTTCACAACCTGGAGAAGGGTGAGCTGGACGGCGCGGGCCAGCCGAAACTGGCCGGTGGCGGGGGCTTGGGGAGCAGGAAAAATCCGGGCCAGCTTTCCCTTTTTGTAAATGAGGAAGACC
>JAQUQY010000090.1 GCA_028715865.1 Syntrophales bacterium | reverse complement strand
TGGCCAAGAATGGCCTTAACCAGGGAGAGAACGGGCTTGAGTTCTACATGATGGTGGAAATTCCAAGCAATGTAATTCTCATCGAGGAATTCGGAAAGATTTTCGACGGATTTTCAATCGGTTCAAACGACCTGACCCAGCTCGCGCTTGGATTGGACAGGGATTCTTTCATGGTGGCCCATATATTCGATGAAAGGAACGAGGCGGTCCTTGAACTTACACGGACGGCTATTACCAAGGCAAAAAAGATGGGCAAGAAGATTGGTATCTGCGGCCAGGCCCCCAGCGATTATCCCGAGTTCGCCCGGTTCCTCGTGGAATGCGGCATCGACAGCATGTCTCTCAATGCCGACACGATAATCAAAACCACCCTGGACATACTTGAGACGGAGAAAAACCTGAAAATATCATAATTTCCATCCGGCGACCGCTTAAAGAGGGGCTCACTGAGCCCCTCTTTTTGTTGCTTACTGGAATTCTCTGTTACTGTGCCTTCACTCTTCGATCATGAGGAAATTGGTATAACGCGGCGAAATGTCACTGGATTCTATGTTTTCGTACTCTTCTCGAAAGGCGCTCCAGATAGAGGCTAGAGCGCTCCGAGCCTCCTCACCGCCGGATTCTCCAGGATCAAGAAAGCCCGTGAAGAAGGAAAGAAAGGCATCGCCTTGGCGGGTCATTTTGTATGGAGGAACTGTCTCTCCACGGCGTAGAAGATCCAGGCAGTGCCTCGCCTCGTCCAGTGAAATCGAAGAAAATCCCAAATCGGCTCCCATGATGATTTTAGCAAAAAGGGTAACCAGAAGGGACTGAACTGTCAGGCCGGCGTAGACTGGAAGCTGCCCTCCCAGTGAGTAATTCTCGTCTACGCGGGACAAGAGCTTGTCAAGAGCTTCAACCCGGGCCATTGTCGATCTGCAGGCCTCAAGCTCCTCGATTCCAGCAAAATTTCTGTATTCTTCCCCGCCAGCATGAAAGCGCGGTCTTCGAGCAAGGAGTCCCCTGAGAGCCTTTTCATAAGAATCTCCCCAGAATGACAGAGGAAGCTGCATTCTATTAAACCAACTCCTGTTGATCCATCGCTCGGTCGCACGGGCAGCCTCTGTAACCAGCCCGAAGCCCACCCGGAAAAGAGTATGCAGAGAATGGGATCTAAGCAGATGTTCCGCCCTGCCTGGATCGTCCCACGCGAGTTTCTCAAGGGCCAGGTTGATATATCCGCCAGCCTTTTCAACTGAATCCGACAGTTCCTCCAGTTCACGTCCGGAAAACCCATCTGCTGAGAGAATCTGGTTGCAGAGGCCGGCGAATTCAAAACGGACGCGGTCCACAGTTATCGCATCGGAAAAGCGATCTATGACGTTCATGAAAAATGTAGATCCGTCAACCTGCGAAAGGGGCAGACCCGGGACGACAACAGGATTTTCATCATCATCGATTATATCGATCACCGCAAGGTTCCCCATTGTTTCCAGCGAGGCGGGGTCGAGGGGAATATACAATTCAACAGCCTCATCAAAGGGAGTGAAGCCATCATCGGCAAGGCGGGCGTTTCTGAAATGGTAAATCTCTTCTTCCGTTTCTGCCGTAACTATTCCTCCAAGATTCACGATGACGCTGTTGAAACGCTCCATGTCACTGCGTACCATGGTTTCAAGGATGCTTCGAAGGGCGTTGTATGAATTCTCATTCCTGGGACGCATGTAAATCACACCATCAAAGGTGAAAAAACCATCTGGAATTTCAATGTCTTCGTCGTCAGGCGTGATCGTAATTATGTCCAGAGCCTTGTAAAGGTAGATGAAGCACAGACTCAGGCCGTCACTTAACAGCCATTCCACGAACCTTTCCGGATCTGCGTCACCGAGTCGTTCCACCCATAAGGCAAGGCGGTTTTCGTCGATTCTGTCCCTGTCCCAAAGGTCGATGTCAAGAAGATGCCTCCACTGTTCCTCAGATCCCAGTGCAAGCAGAGACAGGCTTTCTTCGCCTGCTTTTTTGACCAGCCAGAAATAATCCTGCTTTGAAAGTTTCTGAACCTGCTCGCGTGAATCCGGATAGGCAAGCAGGCGCCGGGATATTTCATCTCCGGTAGTCCGGAAAAGGTCTGAGGGAACCAGGGACAAGTTCCCATGGGTTTTCAGTAGAGTTTTCCCTTTGGGTTTTTTGTTTATTTTCTTCACTTCAATCTTTCTGTCACAACTTTGCGATTCTGCATTCTCAATTGAAGTACTTGAAAAAGGCAAGCAAAAACTGATTCTGGACTTATGTATGCAAACTCTCCCAAACCCCGCATAAAAAATCCCGGAGGCACCGTCCGCCTCCGGGAACGGTCATGCGAAAATCAAAGGGAACTTATTCGGTTTTTATGGCAATTTTTTTACCCGCCTTTTCGGCCTCCCCGGTTTTCGGGATACGTATGGAAAGAACGCCCTTTTTAAAGCCGGCTTCCGCTTTGTCCGTGTCTATTGCCTCGGGCAGTGGAATTACCCTCTGGAAAGAACCGTAGCGTCGTTCCGTATGCCAGTAACCCTTGTCTTTCTCTTCCTTCTCTTCCTTTTTTTCACCCCTGAGAACAAGAGCATCTTTAGTAATCGAAACATCAATGTCCTTTTCATCCATTCCCGGGAGTTCCGCCGTCACTTCTATTTCCTTGTCATTTTCCTTTACGTCAATGTTTGGAGCGAACTGTCCACGCCAATCCTCAATGCCTGGAAATTGTAATCTCCCGATATCACCCATGAATGAATCGAAAACATCGTTAATTGTCCGCTGCAGGCTGGTCACGGGGTTTTCCTCTTCTCTCCGTGATGGAAGCCTGTTTCTCCATCTGTTTCCTGTTATGAGATCTCTGGTTATCATTTCAATACCTCCTCTCTTTGGCTGGTTCCGTCGAGCCATGACCGTTGTCGGCAGGCTTTGGTCCACCCGTGCCGAAGGTCGGCTTGCGGGACTCAATGTATTGGTATCATTAGTCAAATACCTTGTTTGAGCGTAAAATAATCACTCTTCTGAACTTGTCAAGACGTTTCCGGTGTCCTCGGATCGGATCTTTTTTAATTGTTAGTTTGAAGAGTCAAGGGCGAGTTTCGAAGCTGCGGGAGGTGTGGATTCCCTTTTCCAGCCGGCAAGGTTAATTGAAGTATCAGAGCAGATCTGTAAGCCGAGTTCTGTTTCTCCGCAACGATATTTAAATCGTCAATCGGAGACGGTGATCATTCATCTGGGACAACGGTTGCCCGCTGCCTCAAGCGACACTACCCAAGAGCTTCGGACGGGCCACCCTCAAACGCTCTCCTATTTGGTCTTGCTCCGGATGGGGTTTACCAAGCTTTCCCGGTCACCCGGGAAACTGGTGAGCTCTTACCTCACCTTTTCACCCTTACCTCGAAAAGGACCCGTGGGCCATATTCGGGGCGGTATATTTTCTGTGGCACTTTCCTTAGGGTTGCCCCCAGTCGCCGTTAGCGACCATCCCGCCCTGCGGAGCTCGGACTTTCCTCCGGCCCGCTTTAACGGGCCAGCGACCACCCGATCTGCTCTGATACAGGCATAAGTATAACAATTTACAGGCATTGAATCAATTAATATATCAATCAGAATAAACCCAGAATAAACCCTCGGCATGTTTTGGTTGATTGAACAGGATGAACACCTGGCGGAGGATTCTTTCTGGAGAGAAGGATGAGCCTATTGTTGTGCTGTAAGTTCCTCGAAATATATGATTCTGCTGCAATGGGGGCATAGGATGAGGGTTTCCGATCGTATCAGATCGTTGAACATCTGTGGAGGGATGTTCATGTGGCATCCATCGCATACTTCATGCCTTACCGCGACAACTGCTTTCCCGTTTCTGCGACCCCTTATAAGGTCAAATTTTTTTATGAGAGCTGATGCTATTCTTGACCGTATTTTTTCCTGTTCCTGAAGTTTTTCCTGAAGCCGGGAATCGATTGACGCCAGTTCCTCTTCGATCAGAGCGGCTTCCCGCTCGTATTTCTTCCTGTGTTTAGCTATTTCGGAAGTCTCAGCCTTTACCAGATTCAATGTTGTGTCTATTTCGTCGAGCAGCACTATGATTTCATCTTCAATTTTTCCGTTGGCTTCGCTGGTTGATTCTATTTCCTTCAGTGCGGCCTCATATTCTTTGTTTGTTTTCACCTCGAGAAGACGGCCCTTCGTTTTTTTAATTCGTTCAAGGCCCTTTGTAAGATCCAGCTCCTTCTGGTGATGATCTTTCCGCAGGCCATCCAACCGGTCCTGTTGGTCACGAAGGTTCTTTTCATGATTATTCATTTCTTCCAACAGGGCGTCACGTTTCTTTGGAAGATCCTTCTCTTTAGCCCTGAGGGCAGCCACATCCGATTCGATTCTTTGAAGCTCTACCAGCAGATTTAATTGCTCTTTCAAATATATCCTCTCTTTCCAAGGCCGGCGCCATAAAAAAATGCACCAGAGACTGGTGCATTTTTCAGCAATATCGAGTGGAACACTCACTCGCCGCGTCGTGTCTATTTCTCTCTTTCATTGTTCTGTTTTCCTATGGTGGGCCCACCTGGGTTCGAACCAGGGACCTACCGGTTATGAGCCGGTGGCTCTTCCAATTGAGCTATGGGCCCCCTGAATAAATCTAACCATTTTTTTAAAAGGGTACAAGTATACTCATTTTCTCTGCCTGTCAAGGAGATTTATTTGACTATATCAATTAAATAGGCTTTTGAATTGACGAGGGCAAGTAATATATTTATAGTGTTTTCCACTTGACATCGTCTCTGCCTGTCCCGAGCATTCCAATAAAGGGTCATTTAAAGGGTCATTTTTATGAAAAGCGTCAAAACTGTTTTTTTCTGTCAGGACTGTGGACACCAGTCTCCGAAGTGGCTGGGCAGATGTCCGTCATGCGGTTTATGGAACCGCTTTGTGGAAGAGGACGCAAGGGTGCGAAGTACGGAAAGCGCCAGGGATAGGGAATTCGGTTCAGAGCCATGTTCCATTGATGCCATTGATGCTGACGAGGCGGATCGCACCTCAACAGGCATAGATGAGTTTGACCGGGTACTCGGGGGAGGTGTGGTAAAGGGATCGGCTATACTCATAGGTGGAGATCCGGGAATCGGCAAGTCAACGCTTTTACTGCAGGTACTTCAGAAAATGGCCGACGCGGGGCTCAAAGTTCTCTACATATCCGGGGAGGAATCATCTAACCAGATAAAGCTGAGGGGATGTCGCGTAGGGGCTGTCTCTCACAACCTTATGGTCCTGGTAGAGGTTTCCCTGGAGGCAATACTGAAGCAGCTGGAGGTTCATAAACCTGCTGTTGTGGTTATTGATTCGATACAGACAATGTATTCCTCAGTCTATTCATCCGCGCCGGGAAGTGTTACCCAGGTTCGGGAAGCATCAGAGAAATTGATTGTCCAGTCAAAAAAAACGGGCGCCCCGGTTTTTCTGATCGGTCATGTTACCAAGGACGGATCCATAGCAGGACCAAGGGTTTTAGAACACATGGTGGATACGGTCCTTTATTTTGAAGGGGACGCGGGCCATTCATTTCGAATAATACGGGCCGTTAAGAACCGCTATGGGCCTACCAACGAGATTGGCGTTTTTGAAATGAGGGAAGATGGTCTTGGCGAAGTGAAGAATCCCTCGGCCCTTTTTCTCTCAGAGCGCCCGAAGGGAGTTGCCGGATCCATAGTTACGGCCAGCATGGAGGGAACCCGTCCGATTCTTGTTGAAGTTCAATCCCTTGTCAGTGAAAACAGTTTCGGAATTCCACGTAGAACCACTATTGGAGTAGACCATAACAGGGTGTCGCTTCTCGCGGCCGTTCTTGACCGGGTTTGCGGGTATAATCTGGCGGGCCACGACATTTTTATCAATGTGGCTGGAGGTGTAAAAGTTACCGAACCGGCAGTGGACCTTGCCGTCGTTTCGTCTCTCCTGTCCAGCTATCTCAAGCGTCCAGTGGAATCGCGCACCCTCGCCTGCGGTGAAGTCGGCCTCACGGGAGAGGTTCGTGGCGTGGGACATATCCTTTCAAGGGTGAGAGAGGCGGCGAGAATGGGATTCAAACGATGCGTCATACCGAAAAGCTCTACAGAAAGCGTTTCAATGGAGAATAACATTTACACGGTCGGAGTGGAAAAAATTGAAGATTTGGTAGAGCACCTTTTTTGAATAACCCGTGGCAACTTGAAAAAT
>JAQUQY010000089.1 GCA_028715865.1 Syntrophales bacterium | reverse complement strand
CAACTGCGATGTCTGTGGCGCCGTTCCGGTACCGGAAGCGGACCTGCCGGTTATCCTTCCCATGGATGTGGACTTGGGCAGCGAAGGGTGTTCGCCTTTGATGCGGATCGAATCATTTGTTGAATGCTCTTGCCCCTCCTGTGCTTTGCCGGCCAAACGGGAAACTGACACAATGGACACTTTCGTTGAATCTTCTTGGTACTTTAGCCGTTTCTGTTCGCCTCACCACGATGTCAATCCCGGCCTGGACAGAAAAAAGGTGGACTACTGGATGCCCGTTGACCAGTACATAGGCGGTATTGAACACGCAATTCTACACCTTCTCTATTCCCGCTTCTACACCAAGATGCTGCGTGATTTCGGAATTGTAGGCTTTGATGAACCCTTCACAAGGCTTCTGACCCAGGGAATGGTGTGCAAGGAAACCACCAGGTGTGCCAGGCACGGCTACCTGTATCCATATGAGGTGTCAGACGGCAACTGTGTCCACTGTAAGGAGCCGGCCGCAGTGGGAAAAACTGAAAAAATGTCAAAATCCATGAAAAACGTTGTGGACCCCTCTTACCTGATAGACAAATACGGGGCCGACACGGCGAGAATGTTCTGCCTTTTCGCGTCCCCTCCGGAGAAGGATCTTGAATGGAGCGACCTCGGCGTAGAAGGATCATTCCGTTTCCTGAACCGTGTATGGCGCATAGCGCAGGAGTATCTGGACGATGTTCGGGATGTGAAACCATTCGACGAAAAAGAAGATCCCGGGGACGAGGCTTATAAGGAACTGCGGAAAAAGTATCACCAGACCATCAGAAAGGTGACCGCCGACATAGAAGACCGCTTCCATTTCAATACGGCCATAAGCGCTGTCATGGAGCTGGTAAACACTCTATACCTGGCGAAACGCCCTGATCCCGGAGACCATGAATCCCTTTCCGTAATCAGAAAAGCGATTGAAGTCATAGTCCTGCTTCTCAATCCCATTGTTCCGCACATGACTGAGGAACTCTGGGAGATGATGGGCGGTAGGGGAATATTGGCGGAAGCGCCATGGCCCACATTCGATGAGGAGGCGGCCAGGGAAGAGGAAATCACCATTGTTATTCAAGTCCAGGGAAAAGTGCGAAGCAGGATAAAGGTCGCGGCCGGTGAAAACGATGAAGTTATCAGAAAGCAGGCCCTTGAAGATGATAAGATAATAAAACACATCGAGGGTAAAAAAGTGATAAAGGTAATCACGGTTCCGGGAAAACTGGTGAATATTGTCGTTCGATGAAAACGCTTCCGTAAATGAACGGCCAAAGCGCCGCTATCCAGGGAGAAAAAGGAATGATAAAGAAATTATTTATTCTTGTTCTATGCTTGCTTATGCCGGCATCATGCGGATACCACTTTGCCGGAAGTGGAGATAACATTGACCCGTCTGTACGGGAAGTATACGTGGCGCCCTTCAACAATTCCACCTCCGAAGCCCTGATTGAAAACTACGTTAGAAACGACTTTATTGACCAGTTCAGGCGGAGTGGTCGATTTGCGATTGCCGGAAGCGCGGAAACATGCGACGCCCTGGTATCGGGAACAGTTATCGACATACGCAGCTCCCGAGCCACATATACCGTAGCTGATAGCGCTATTGAAGACAGAATTTATATGCGTATGGATGTAATCTTCAAGGAACGGGGAGGAGGAATACTCTGGTCTCAGAGTAACTTCTCGGGATATGAAACCTACCTGGTAAGCGATGACCCGGGCATCACAGAGAGGAATCGAACGGCGGCGCTTAGAAAGCTCTCTAATGACCTTGCGGAACGGGCATATAGAAGCATGATGTCAGGATTTTAGCCAGCCGTTTTAGACAGAGCGTTTACTTTTTTCGTAAGCCTTGAAATCTTTCGGCTTGCTGTATTTTTGTGAAGTACGCCCTTGCCTGCGGCCTTGTCAATGACTTTCACAGCGGAAAGAAGCATTTCTTTTGCATTTCCTTCATCTTTTGAATCGACAGAAGCAATGACCGTCTTAACCCTTTTTTTGACGTGGGATTTGGTGGCTACGTTTCTCTGCCGCCTGCGTTCATTTTGGCGGCTTCTCTTTTCGGCTGACTTGTGAGTTGCCAACTCCGTGTCCTTCCTTTCGCTCATTTAAGGTTGATTTGAAAGTCCGTTACTATAGCAGGCTCCCCGCCATGTCAAGCCGAAAATGACGTTTGCCTGAACAAACCCTTTTTAAAGGGATATCATTTCTGGTAGAATCAGCCGGAATACAGCAAAGACAAGGGAGAGAAGAATCGCTGATGCCGGAAGCCTTCAAGACCATTCTCTTGATTATTTTTGTCGCAGGAGCGCTGTTCCTTTCCCTCCGGATCGCCGCCTGGAAAATGAAGAGGGCCTTTGACACCATCATTCGGGACCTTAAGAGCAATAAGGCCTTCGACCCGGAATCAGCGGCGGAACTGCCCTATGCCAAAGGCAAGATGATCAATTTAGGTTTGCGCGATTACCGTCCGAAGGCGCTAGAGGAACTCATAAAGCTCGATGTGGTTCGAATGGTGGAGGGCGGACGATACTACCTGGGTGATGAACAATTGACCGGCTTCAGGGGATACAAAACACAAAGATAGGAAAATAAGACTCCCTTGGCTGCTTTTACCAAACCCATTCCCCGGGGCCTTACTTATCAAGCCGCTTAATCCATTTCAATCCGGGCAGGTTAAGGAGTTTTCTATGGCGTATTAACTCTTAACCTCCGGTTTTACAAATGCTTGAACCTCACAGCTGCAATCGCCTGCTCTTTCGGTTCAGTGGTCATAATGAAGCCTGACGCGGCATAAGCCGTCCTTAAGGTCCCATTCGACCCTGTCTGTGTTCATGCGAATAATGAAGCCGGACAACCTCGCCAGGTTTTCGGGACTTTCCAGAAGCTCTTCATCGGAGGGCCTGGTTTCGGGAAACACCAGGGGCTCCCCCTTATAGGTTATTTCCACTTCAACATTGAATTCATCGAAGGAAAGATCCACCTTGAGAGGTCCCCGGGAAATAGACGCGGACGTTATAGACTCAAGGACTTCGTTCACCGAGGAGGCGGCCCGGGAAATAACATCGGGCATGGCTCCCCAAAGGCCGCCCTGGCGCTGCATAAAGGCAAAGATTTTCTCCGAAGAATCAGTTCCAGGCATAAGCTCAATGCTCGCGGTCTTTGAGATCCCTATCCTCATAAACAGATTGAGAACAATGGCGGTCACGGTTGCAAGCGAAAGAGATGACTGGAAAAAAGGCTGTATGGCGTCGGGAATGTCGGCATAGAGTCCTGGAATGAAGTCAACGCTTAGACCAAAAACAATGGCTGTTCCTATAACGAATGTTTTTCTCACATCTATCATGCGTGACGTCATGATCTGGATACCAGCGATAACCATGAAGCTGGCGGCAAATACAAGGCTCGCTCCCATGACCGGCGTGGGCATGATAACGAAAAAAGACGCTATCTTTGGAAGAAAAGCAAGAACAATGAGAAGGGTGCCCGTGGCGTAGGCGATGGTTCGGCTCGTTGCACCGGTGGCAATGGAAAGACCTATGTTGCTCGATGAAGGAGATTGTCCCAGGGCGCCCGTTAGCCCTGAAAGTATATTGCCAGTTGCGCAGGCGAGAATGCCCTTGCTTATGGACTTCATGTCCGGGCGTTTCCAGCTTGCGTCATTGATCTTCTGGCAGGTGCTTAGATCTCCCATGGTCTTGAGCGCCGACGAAAGAGCTGCAACGACAAAAGGAATGATCAGCACCGCGCTGAAGCTCATCCCGTAGAACCCGAAGGCCGGCACTGAAAACCACTGTGATGCTACAACAATATCAGCCTGTTCCCGTCCAAACATACCCAGCGCCAAAGCCGCCGCATAACCCGTAAGCATTCCTATAAGAACGGAATAAAGGCGGAACTTCCCCTTCCCCCAGACCGTAAGTCCCACCATGACGCAAAGGGTAATGACAGCAACAAGGACCGCTGTGGGATTGAGAACCGGATGCAGGGCATCGACGCCGAAGAAACGCTTCACACCAAAGGGTATGACTTCAATGCCCACCATGGCAACAATGGTCCCCGTCACCTCTGAGGGGAAAACGGAACGCAATCGTGACACCAGGCGGGAAAAAGCAGCTTCGAACAAGCCGCCTATAAAGGTCATCCCGAAGATGAGCGAGAGACCTCCTGTTTTGCCGGCGAGAATCGACGCGGAGAGAAAGGCCGGCCCGTTCACCAGGGGACAGAGGTACCCCGACCCGACAGGGCCCCGCTTGAGGCCCTGGATTATGGTTGCCGCGCCCGTAACAATCATGGCCATGCTGATGAGATGACGGGCGTCCTCCGTTTTTCCACCGATGGCGTCGATGATAAGCACGGGGGTGACAAAGGCGATGGTAAGAACGCATATGTGCTGGAAACCCAGCAGAATGAGGGCGCCCATACCAGGGTTTTCATCTACATCATAGATAAGGTTAGCCGGTTTTTTCCGCCTGGTCATCGAGCTGCGGGCTCCTTAACATTTTTTCCGGAAGGAAAAATGTCCTGCTTTCGATGTAAGCAACTATAATAACAGCACTATGTCAAGCATTACTTAAATTTATCTAGCAATTCCAGGTTTTTGTAATTCTCCCGCTAATGGCCTTGAAGGATTCCCGGCCTTCTGATAATGTTTCGTAGCGGAAGCGGGCGAGCTATGAGGCGAGGTAAAGAAATGAATAATCCCACATCTTCTTCAAGACAAACATCAAGGCTGAAGATAGCCATGGTCCTTTTTGCGGGATTCCTTATCTCTCTTCCCCTTGCCGGCTTTGCCCGGGATGGACAGGGAGAATCAGACAAGTACGGGAGGACGTCGGTAATGGAAGAAACCATCATATCACTGCCGGAGGCGACATTCAGGGGCATTATTTTGGAGGAAGCGTTGCAACAGAGGCGCTCGGTCCGCAAATATTCATCACGCGAAATGACGCTGTCAGAGCTGGGGCAGTTGCTTTTTTCCGGACAGGGAGTAACGGAAACAATTCACGGAAGGCAGCTTAGAACGGCTCCCTCCGCGGGAGCAACTTATCCAATGCGGCTTTACGCGGCCGTCAACAATGTGGAAGGATTGCCAAATGGCATATATCTCTATGCACCCGCTTCTCACAGCCTTAAGTTAGTCGAGCAGGG
Source organism: Syntrophales bacterium (assembly GCA_028715865.1). GTDB lineage: Bacteria > Desulfobacterota > Syntrophia > Syntrophales > UBA2210 > MLS-D. The sequence continues at coordinate 1,076 of JAQUQY010000089.1, read as the reverse complement.
AGATTTCGGGACTCCCCTCATGGCCGCATGCCTGGGCCAGGAATATTTGAAGACAGCCGACGCGGTATTGATAATTACAGCCATTCCAGAGCGTATCAGCCATACTTATGGCGATAGGAGCATGTTCTATATTTACATGGAAGCAGGCCATATCGCTCAAAATATTCTTCTTCAGGCGGTTTCTCTGGGACTTGGAGGGGTCCCCGTCGGAGCTTTTCAAGACCGGAAGGTTAATACACTCCTTCCCATCGAAGCCGGGAAAGAACAGACTATATATCTCATACCCCTGGGGACCCTATAGAGCCAGAATATCTGGATAATTTCCTAGCCATGTCAATTAAATACCAGGCCTTAAACACAACCCCGGGCTGGATAGCCGCCAGGAAGATGCTTGTCATTCACGGTGATTTCGCTGTATAGATCCGGCAACATTGAAACGAGGTAACGGGCTTCCATGTTGAAACCGGATGACATTCATCTCTGCCAGCCTGGACCGGAAAAATCCTGCGGCGCATGTTGCGGGCTTTACAACTACCTGGACAGCACCAGGGAATCTCTTGCCAACAGGTTGGAGAAACGAACAGCTATATATCATGAGACAGTTCGGAGCCGGGACGACCTGAAAATCTTCGCGGACATCATAACCTCAATGGAATCACAGGATAAACGTTACGAAGTTATCTACTGTTGCGAATATCTCGGCTTTCTAGACGAGACCCGCCACAGGGTTGGCTGCCTCCTCCATCCATTTCAGAACGGGGGAGCCGACCTGCGAGATATTTCCTTTTATGGACAGGAGCTCTGCGAGGGCCATTTCTGCCCAAGCTACCACTACCTGACACGGACTGAACAGCTGGCTGTGGTAAACTCAATTGACGACTGGTATCTCTACGGGTTGGCCATTACCGACATAGACCTGATTAAGGAATATTTTCGTCATTTGTCGGAGGCCCTCGGAGAAGTACCAGATTCCTCACGGATCGAGGAGGGTCCACTGAAAGACCTTGTGCGGGATTTTTTTTCCTTCAAGATAACCTGGCCCTTTCGCTCTCCCGACTCTAACCGCCTGGGCAAGT
>JAQUQY010000088.1 GCA_028715865.1 Syntrophales bacterium | reverse complement strand
GGTAGGGAGCGACATTCTTGGAATAGCCGCGCCTGGCATGGATCCGAAAAAACGACTGAGACTCGGCTTCGGGTGTCTGGCTCTCGGGAGCGTTGCCGCTCTGGTTCTTGCCTTCAACCCCCCCACCTTCCTCGTCACGAGCATCCTCTGGGCCTTCGGCCTTCTTGGAAGCACTGTGACGCCGGGCCTTATTATCGGCGTGTGGTGGAAACAGGCCAACAAGTACGCCCTTATGATATCTTCGATGGTAGGCGGAATTTGCTTCATCGTTATTTCTCCCTACGTCGTCAAGAGCGTTGTCGTGGGCAGCGGCGTCACGGCGGCCCTGGGAATGTCGGGCGGCATGGTATCCATACCGCTTTCCTTCGCCCTGTTCATAATCCTGTCCATGGTATTCAACATGGCCGGATTCGGGACTCCTTCACAGGATGAGAAGGCCATTCTCGACAGCATCCACGGTTGGAATGACTACCGTGAAGACAGGTATAACGCTAAGATCCTGCCATGGATCGTGGCGGCTGTCTTCATACTGATCATGATCTGGGGTCTGCAGCCCTGGTAATACTCTTCAGGAAACTGCGTCCCAACTGAATAACACCTAAAGAAGCCTGGGAAGGACCTGGTCCTCCCCAGGCTTCTTCTTTAAGCGGGGAACCCGGGGCTTCGCCCGCAAAAGCTGAAACCGCAGCCTTGATACAATTGGTTTGGCATGATATAGGGGCGCCGAGACGCTAGGCCTCTTGTTTACGGGAACAAAAATACGGAAACAGGCGTCAGAGCAAATGGTTCCGGGAGAAGGAGTTATGACCGGGTACCGAACACCGGAGTACAATGATCTATATGATTATGCCGACCGCTGTGCCAGCGAGGGAAGGCACGGGGAAGCCCTTGAAATATACGAAAAGCTTTCTCAAATTAACCCCGGCGACGATTCTTTGCTTCTTTCCATCGCCTGGGTCCACCGGGACAGCGGAAATATCGAAAAAGCTCTTCAATATCTGGAGCAAATTCTTGAAAAAGAGTTATCAAGGAAGGTCTTCACGGGTTTTGCCTATGATGAACTGGTAAGATTTTATCGTGAAACGGGAGAAGATGAAAAACTGATTTTTCTGTGCGAACGCGCGGCTTCAGCTTATCCGAACGACCCCTCTCTTCTTGCCACGCTGGGGAAAGCCTGTCTCAGAAGCGGCAAGGCGGATCGGGCGTTTCAGGTTTTTTCAATTCTTGTAGGCTTCGATCCCGAGGCGCCGGTTTATCACATGGATCTCGCCAGCGCCGCCGTGCTGTCCGGAAGGTTCGATCAAGCCGAAAAGGCATGCGAAGAGGCCTGCAGACTGGACCCCGATGACGCCCACATGTATTTCGACAGGCTTTCAACCACCTACCTGGAGGCGGGTCAATACGATAAGGCTGAGCGGGCAAGTAAGCGTTCAATAGAAATCTGTCCAAAGAACCCCCTTTATTATTGCAGCCTTGGTGAAATCCACCTGAAAAGGGGAAGGCTTGATGACTCTCGAAAGGCCTTTGAAGAAGCCTGCCGGATCGACCCCTTTTCCAGGAGCGCCTTTCATAACCGGCTGGCCAACAGCATGCTTCGCCAGGGGCATACCATCGAAGCCATCGATGAATACGAGAAGGCTGTAGCAGCTGATCCCCGAAACCCCTTCTACTATTTGAGCATTATCGGCTGCTGCGAGGCTCTGGGTGATACTGAGAGAGCCGAACGGTTCAGGAACCTCGGCCTAAGTGAGGGTGTATTGTCTCACGAAAAGTGAAGATTCCTTACGGGATAAAGTACCGCTTGACAGAATAGGCGTGAATGAGTTAAAAAGCCCGCCTTAACAGTTGATTACGTGGGGATGTAGCTCAGTTGGGAGAGCGCGGCGTTCGCAATGCCGAGGCCAGGGGTTCGACCCCCCTCATCTCCACCATTTCCTTGCCAATCCACTTCCATTCATGGAGCCTGCCTCGGACTCCCGGATTAATCCATGGAATCGTTTTTGACATCGAAGTTTCTATTGATTTCATTGTATAGCCGGAGAGCTGTGCTTAGGATATTTGCAACGGGACCATGCATCATTCAGGTTTTTTGAACTCTTCATTGCTAATTTGATAAATTTTTTATAATTAGAGGGCCATGAAAAGCACAAGCCGGATTGCCAGGACTTACCAGGGGAAAGCTCTAATAGCCGATCCCATCTACAACTATATATGGTTTACCGTTCCCACGGCTGATGCCCATGGGGAAAAAACAGAGAAAGATCTCATCGATAACCCCTGGATGCAGAGGCTGAGGCGAATATACCAGCTTCAAAGCGCCCGGTGGGTCTTTCCGGCGGCTGAGCATACCCGCTTCCAGCACGTTCTCGGAACAATGCACATGGCCGGGGAATTCGGGCGTCACCTTTACCATAGCCTTAAAGAAATATGCCCCGACGTTCCTTCCATCAACCTCGTGGAGGAACTGCTTAGGGTGGCGGGGATGCTCCATGATGTGGGCCACGGGCCCTACGGTCATTTTTTCGATGATCACTTCCTGAGCCGGTATGAACTAACCCATGAAACACTGGGACAGGCAATAATCCAGAAAGAACTGGGCCGCATCATCCAGAAAATAAGGAGAAGCCCCTCGGGCGATTTTGAGAAAGAAGAAAGGATCGATCCCCGACAAGTGGCATTTCTCATCTGCAAACCCCGCAAGAAGGATGGAGGCTGGCCCCGCTGGCTTCATCTGCTCAGACAGCTTTTTTCCGGAGTCTATACAGTCGACAATATGGATTACGTGCGCCGCGACGCCTACATGTCAGGATTTTCGATGGATATTGTCGATATAGAAAGGCTTTGCTTCTATTCCTTTTTCTCCGACGAGGGGTTGACGCTTCACCAGGCTGGAACCTCGGCGCTGAACAGGTTTCTCCACGCCAGGCTCAATCTCTATTCTAATGTTTACTATCACCGCACCACCCGGGCTCTGGACCTCCACCTGCAGGAGATATTCAGGGAAACCATGGATATAATCTTCCCCCACAATCCCATGGACGCCCTGTCTCTCTACCGCGAACTCGACGAATGGAGTCTTTTTCAAGAGACGAGACAGTGGCTTTACTCCAGTGATCCGGCAAAGAAAAGACTGGGAAGAGAATGGCACAAGCTTTATATCCGTAAGGTCAAGTGGAAAATGACCTTTTTCGCCGACCTTTCCGTAGACCAGCTTCAGCGGGGAGCCGGCTTTCCAAACGCCCGGGATTATGAGAAAAAAATCAGAGAGCATCTTCCCGGCTCACTTAAAAGAATACGTTTCCGGGTCGACCTTGCAACCCAGGATCCCAGACCCATTAACCCCATGGCCGAGGGCGACAAGCGTATCAATATCTACAATCCTTCCACGGACAGCACTTCCCGGGAACCGCTCCGGGACATATACCGCTTTATTCCATCCAGAGTGGTTCACTTCAGAATATTTTCCCTGAGCCACGAGCATGATGAGGCATTGTCCCGCGCCGCGGAAGGCATGTTCGAATCGTCGGGCGAAGCGATGACGACTAATATTTAGAAGGATTCCCAGGAAAACACCGAACCCCTAGAAGCAGGCAATTCTATATGAGAGAAACGACAGACATAACTCTTTTCGTCAGAACTTCCGGCGAAGAAATCACCGTCTGGAACCGCGGGAAGATTATCGAAGCCCTCATCCGGGAAACAAATGTGGACGTCGCCACGGCGGAAACAATAAGCTTGGAGGTTGAGCGTCAGATAACTTCCTCTTCAATGGGTCTGCTCACGGCCCCCCTTATAAGGGAAATGGTCAACGCGAAGCTCATAGAACGCGGTCTCCAGGGGGCCACGAAAATGCACGCCCGCCTTGGTTTTCCCCTGTGGGACGTGGACCATCTAATTCTTTACCAGAACAAGGAAAACGCCAACGTTCCTCACAGTCCGGAAGGAACCAACCTTATCCTCGCTGAGGGTATAAAGCGCGAGTACGCCCTCATTAAGGTTTTTTCCGAGGAAGTCAGCTACGCGCACCTGGTCGGAGACATCCACCTGCATCACCTCGGATACATAGACCGGCCCTACTGCTCCTGTCAATCGCTTGAGTATATCAAAAAGTTCGGATTGAATCTCCCCAACACTCTTGCAACGGCTTCGCCGGCGAAGCATGCCGAGGTTTTGCTGGCCCACATGGTGCGTTTCGCCGCGGCTCTCCAGGGCCACTTTTCCGGAGCCATAGGGTGGCTTGATGTGAATGTCCTTTTTGCACCCTATCTGGAGGGGCTTTCCGAAACCGAAGTTGATCAACTGGCCCAGATGATGATCTATGAATTCGCCCAGCAGGCTGTCGGCCGGGGAGGCCAGACCATCTTCACGGATATTCACCTGCAGTGGGAGGTGCCTGCCTACCTTCGTGACGCGCGGGCACTGGGTCCTGGCGGAACCTTCACGGGCAAACGATACCGGGACTATGGAAAGGAAGCCAGGCGTTTTCTGTGGGCCCTCTTCGAGGCATACAAAAGGGGTGACGCTTCAGGAAGGCCTTTCGTGTTTCCAAGACCCATGGTTCATATCACGGAAGATTTCTTCAGCACCGAGGGTCACGAGGCTTTCCTGATCCATGCCTGTGAGGCGGCTGTTGAAAAGGGAAATATTTCCTTTGTTTTTGACAGGATGGAAGCTCTAAACCTTTCCGAGTGCGGTTATTTGTATCCGAAAAAATCCCCCTCCGGAACGGGATTCGGGGACCCATGGAACATGCGGTACAGCACAATTCAGAATGTATCCATAAACCTTCCCCGCCTTGCCTACAAGTCCGGCGGCGACGAAAAAAGGCTATTCAAGCTCATGGAAGACCGCATGGAGCTGGCAGCCCGCGCGCACGAGCAGAAAAAATATTTTATCGAAAAGCTGCTTTCTCACGGAAGCGATGGACCCCTTTCTCTTTTGACCATGGATCATGGGGGTTCACCCTACCTTAGACTTCCTGAGGCGGTCTTTCTTATGGGAGTTGTTGGCCTTAATGAACTGGCGAAGCGCCAGACGGGACACCATCTTCATGAATCTGAAGAAACACAGCAATTCGGAATTCGATTCATAAGAAAAATGAGGGACACGGCACATAGGCTGACATCTGAGTACGGCATGAATTTCATGCTGGAACAGTCCCCTGCGGAAAGCACTCCTTACCGGTTCGCGCGCCTGGACCTGAAATATTTTTCTCCTGAAGCAGGGCGGTTCGTCCGCGGCGATATAGCAAGGGGAGAGGTTTATTATACAAATTCAACTTCTTTCGATGTTGCCGCGCCCGTCGATTCATTCGACAAGATCCAACGCGAGGGAATGCTACATCCCTTCATCGACGGAGATACCCTCTCACACCTCCGTCTTGGCACGGATCCTCCTGCTGCAAGAACGCTTGCAGATTATGTAGTAAAAGTATTCCAGGAAACAACGAACCGGCAGATAACCTTTTCCTCTGAATTTTCTACATGCCGCGACTGCCATAAAACAGCCCGGGGACTATGGAATAAATGCCCCTTCTGCGATTCCGCCGAGATTGATGGTATAACTCGCATTACGGGATACTACTCCAAAGTTTCCAGCCTGAACCGGGGAAAGATAGCGGAACTCAGAGACAAGAGAGAAGCCCTTTTCCCCTGATCCTGAATCCCCCTGTTATGACCATGCCCATACAATGAGATGACAGGGCCTGCCGCATCTAATCAATCTTTACTATTTTACCGGGACGCTTTTCTTGACATGCCGCAATTGATAAATATATTACGCGGGAAAAGAAAACGGGCGGACATCATGGAAGAAATCGAGGATATCATCGTACGAAGTTTCAGGGATAGTATTCACCAGAAAGAAGTATTCATTAACGAAAATCTTCCCCGCCTGGTAAAGGTAGTGACGGTTATTACGGAGGCACTGAAAGGTGGGAACAAGATCCTGCTTTTCGGCAACGGCGGCAGTGCCTCAGATTCGCAGCATATCGCGGCCGAATTCGTCAACCGGTTTATTATCGAGAGGCCTCCTCTCCCGGCGATAGCTCTCAGCACGGACACTTCGATCCTTACCAGCATCGCCAACGATTACGATTTCTCAGAGGTTTTTTCAAAGCAAATCAGGGCGATCGGCCAGGCCGGTGACATTGCATGGGGCTTCACCACCAGCGGAACATCCCCTAACGTCGTGAAGGCATTTGAGGCTGCCCGGCGGATTGGAATGGTTTGTATAGGTTTTACCGGAAAGGACGGCGGAGTGGTAGCCAAAATAGTGGATCACTCCCTGAACGTTTCGGCCACAAGCGTTCCACGAGTGCAGGAGGTCCACATTACAG
>JAQUQY010000087.1 GCA_028715865.1 Syntrophales bacterium | reverse complement strand
TCTTTCTTGATATCTTCAGACTTCATAACCGGCATCCTTTTGTCGTCTTTCGAAAAGCGAAAGAAGTTTAGACTTTAGTTTGTTTGTGTCCGCTACTTCACAGGTCCAAACAGTAAATACATCCCAGCCTAATTGCTTTAGACTAATAATGTTTGCCTTGTCTCTTTCAATATTCTTATCCAACTTCTTCCGCCAGAATTCATCATTGGTTGAAGGACGTTTAGAACGTGAACAATCTGCATGACCATGCCAAAAGCAACCATGGACAAAGATAACTACTTTATGCTTCGGCAAAGTTATATCGGGCTTCCCGGGCAAGTCTTTTCGGTGGAGCCTGAATCTATAACCCAAATTGTGAAGCAAGGAACGGACGGCTATTTCCGGCTTGGTGTTTTTGCCGCCTACGCGCGACATAATTTGACTTCGTTTTTCTCTAGGGAAGACGTCCATCGGCTATACTTTTGATCAAGTAGTAATCTCACAACATCAGCCACCCGTGCGGCAAGCAAAGGCGGCACGGCATTGCCGATTTGTTTGGCGATCTCTATCTTGGTACCCAAAAACTTGAAGCTATCAGGAAAACTTTGAAATCTTGCCGCTTCCCGATGTGTTATCGGCCTATGTTGCTCCGGATGCAAATAACGTCCCTTTTCAGGTTTGAAAAATTCTGTTCGTATCGTTACAGACGGCTTGTCCCACCAAAGTCTGCCAAACAGGTCTGTTCCTCCTGATTGTTTTCTAATCCAGCATTCAGGGGTCAACTCCGGCGCAATTCTCTGGAGATCGAATCGGTTCATTCCTTCCCGCGGAATTGCCCGATATCTTTGACGGCTTAATTCGGTTGGGGTTCTTCCAAAATGCAAATCCAATGGAGGGGGGACATCTCTTATTTCCGTCCCTTCGGGCACAGGTAAATCTGCAATAGCGTCTCTTACGGTTTTCCACTTCGGCGGTGTTAACAGATATTCATCCTCATTGAAAGGAAGTGTTAATGACTTGCCGTTCCCATTGGGATTAAAATGGGTTTTCCGAGGAGGAAACAACACAGACGGATCAGCGAATTTACAACCGATTATGAAAGCTCTGGTTCGAGTTTGAGGAACCCCATAATCCGCAGCGATTAACTTGTCCTGCCATACTCGGAAACCGAGCGCCCTTGCTGCTCCCACTATTTCGCCATGTTCGAAAGTACCAAGCAACTGGGGGACATTTTCCATGACAAAAATTGAGGCCCCGGTCCGTTCAACAACTTCCAAATATGGCCGCCACAATTCCTTGCGAGGATCATTTTCGCGATTTTTATTTAAGAGGCTGAAGCCTTGGCAGGGTGGGCCACCAATCACAACATCAGCTTTTGGTATCTCGATTTCCCCTTTTTCAAGTATTTCGACAATGTCTCCGACGACACAATGAGGACCGAAATTTTCATTGTATGTCTCGCCGCAAAATTGATTAAAGTCATTTGCCCAGACAGATTGGAACGGTTGCCCGAAATCTTCTGAAAATCGTAACGACATGCCTCCTGCACCACAGAAAAGATCTATCAGGCGATAGCGTTTCTGACTTTGCAGCAATTCACCGGAACATCGAGAATGGTAAGTTGCCTCGTCGTCTCTTAAAATTGAAGACTTGTCGATATCTATTGTATTTTCATGTCTATACATGGCGAGTATGCCTCTACTGCGGAATCTTTTCAGAGTTTGCTGGATTCTACCATTTTGGAAGAAATTTTCATCTCTTTTGTCAGCACTGAATAAGCGCATCCTGAATTATTGATTTGCGCCTTTGTCATTTTCCCTCGAACTCTTCTTCAAGCCGGATAATTACTACCTTAAGGGCGTACTCCTTCCCTCAATATTTTCCACATCCCAAGAGTGGACCAAGATGATCACCGCCGCAATTATCGCTATGAAAAGCCAGATCATCCTGTCGCCTCACAATGTCGATGGTCGTGCCGGCAGATCTTTCTGTCGTTCATTGCATCCATCACAAACATACCCAGAAATTGAGCCATGCCTTCAAAAGGCAATTCGCTGAAAAGTCTGTCTTAAGGAGTATATTCAGCCAAAAGCTTTTTCTTTTCGCTTTAATATCACCACCCTTCTTTGGTGAGACCCCGATTTGCCGCTCGTGGCGCAAAGGTGCTAAATCAGGGGAAGATGCCGGAGCCGATTGGACAGTCTTCGGGTCGGGGAAGGCCCTGGGTTTCGGCGTTCAAGACCTTTAGCAGGCATTTGAATTGGGGGGAAGCCTTCAAAAGCTTGGGGCCGATGTTGACCAGCCTGTCCACCTGTTCTGCAGTCAGCTTGAATGAAGTGGGCAGATCCAGGTAGTAGCGCGGGTCTTCGTCTGGAATAAGGGCCGCAGCCTCAAAATTAATCTCAATGACGTAAGGATCGACCCCGGCGGCAAAAGCAACAGGCCTGGGCGCGTCCGGGCAATGTCCGGACAAGAGTTCGATGCAGGCCTGTTCGTCCTTCTGGGACTGGACCCGTGAATAAAGCTCCTCACGCAGGCCGGCAACGCTGTCATAGCTGTAATTGTCCATGGCTACAGTGGCGGTCTTTGCAGCCACGGTAAAGAAACCGGGCGGCTTCTCCCCGGCGCTGATGGCGTCCACACTTTTCGTCCGGGCATTGACCACGATCAAAACCAGCTTATCAATGGCGCCCTGGTTGATCCGGGTGCGGATAAATCCCCGGTCATATGCATCCAGAACAGCCCTGGCCCCAATATTGTCTGACAGGCCTCCGTCCATGAGATGGATGTATTTGTTGCCTTCGTCCAGGTAGACACCGAGGTTTCTGGCGGCATTGTAGCGCCTGGCAGTCCAGTCCTCAGGCTCAAGCGCCCCCATGTACCACCAGGGCTCGGTATACCCCGGCGCAACCGGATAGTTCCTCAGGCTGATGGGTGTCAGAAGATAGGGAAAGGCCGATGAAGCAGCCACGGCCCGTGACACCGGGTATGAATCCAGGCGCGAGCCCATGGCATCAAAGTATTCCTGGGTGAATTCGAAGCGCCTCTCAGTGCCGAGATTGGTGGCATTGAGGGTGACCAATGGCCGCCCGTTGTGCTCCAGCTGGCTGAACCGGGCATCTTTGAATATCTCCCGGTTGTACAGTTCCGCTGCCATATCAATACGGCTGAAATAGGGCGAGGCCAGCCTGAACCAGTTGCCCGGATTGAACAGCCGGGCGGCAAGCATGCCCTGGATATTGCGCTCCAGAAATTCAGGCCTGAAATCCAGAAACAGGTTTTCCCTGAACAGCCCGTAATAAGCAGCTGTAAATGATCCTCCGGACACCGAGGAGATGCAGTCCACCTCATCCAGAAGGGATTTTTCCTCCCCGTCGACAATAATGGCGGTCTCTTTCAAAGCCTTCATGATTCCGTAGGACAGGGCTGAGGCCCTCGTCCCGCCTCCGGAGAACATGAGGCAGACAAACAACGAATCGGTGTTGCCTGGTCCCGGATCAAGGGCGTCGAACCTGTATCCTGTTTCACGGTCAAATTCCCTGCTCTGCTCGTTGACCTGGTAGTGAGCGCACCCCGCGACCAGGAGCAGGATCGCGATCATGGCCGGAAACAGGAGCCTCCTCATTCTTCCAGCCTCTCAAATTCAACGGTCATGGGCATGAGGGATGCAGTGTTTTTCAGGTCGATTTCAATGGATTCAGGGGTGAAGTTTTTCGGCGGGCCAAGGGTGACTTCATATCGTCCGCCTTCAAGTTCAAGCTTGGTGTTGGTATGCCCCATGAACTGACTGTTGATCTTTACCCGCCGCTTATGCGGAAACAGAACTACAAGGTATTCCTTGGCCATGATGACCTCCTTTCGATGTTCGGCTGGTCCGGGTTTTTTCAATCTATTACAAATGATGATGATCGTTGTTGAGCATCGCTCAAAGCATCAAAAAATACGCGTTCGATGGAAGAGATGTATTGGCCATAAGCCTCTGAGCAATCCCAATAATCAGCATCCTTCTGTTTTAAAATATTTATTTCAATAATAGAATTGGACGTCCTCTTGCCTAACAGAGAAAGGGGAATAACTTCTATCAAATGCTTATCAAAATCAATTCCATGCCTTCGATATCCCTCTACTAGATCCGGTGAATCGGTCAGTACCTTTGTCCCACAGGCCAATGCTTCCAAAACGGTGTTTGAAAACATGGGGAAGGGTAAAAGATCCTTGAGCCAGAAAAAACCATCGATGGTGCGTAGCAAGTCCGGCATTTTCCATGGTGGGACAAATGCGTGCCATTGAATTTTGCCGGCAAGTTCTTCCGGAATGGAATTTTTAAAATCCTCCAAGCCGATTCCCTGACTCACAACCATAAATTCGAATTCATCACTAAGTTGTTTCCATATATCTGCAATTCGCTGCCAGCCTTTATGGTTCCAGTGATAATTGGCCTTCCCGATCAATGCGAGCTTGATTTTATCTTTTTTATGACGGGACAATCTCGTAAAGGCTGAAGGATCGGGAACATATGGCGGCAGCACCGTGATCCTGCCGGTATACCGCCGGATATGGTCCTGGTTGTCAACATCGGTAATGATCCTGTCGGCGCCAGCCAGCGCCTGGGGCAGCGCCTGTGGCCATACAGTGTTCAGCAGGAACTTTTGAATGTCCGAACCGCCGTGCATCAGGACATAGGGGATACCGGTAAGCCGGCTGACAAGGGATGCAATGATTCCGTAGGGCACCAGATAACCGCCGACGATGAGATCAGGTTTATTCTCTGTCGTGGCTTGGAGCGCTTTGTCCAGAAGAGAAATTGAATGATGCTTGTCGTTCGGAATATGCCAGGGAACGGCCTGATCCGCGCGGTGAATCCGTATGCCGGCTGTTTCGGGGGATAAGTCTCCATCCTGAATTGCCAGATGCGCATCAACATCCGCTGCATCCGTTACGATATGAATGCTGTGCCCTGACCGGGCCAAGGCATTGGTGAGCCAAAAAGTTTTTGACGCAATACCGCCTTCCAGAGGCGGATACTTGCTGATGTAAATTATATCGGCCATACCCGGGCCAGATAGGAATCGGGTGGCGGTACATCAGAATGATGATCCCATCCCTTAAAAAAGATATGCTCAAAAAGATCAAACAAAAGCAGATTCATCTTTGATCCCAAAATGTTACCGTAGGGATGCCCGGCAAGATCTTCGGCGGTGATTGTCCTTTCAACCGTTTCGCTTACTTCCTGATCGATGACCGAGAGTGCGGATGGCATGCCTATTTTCTGCCTTGTCAAAACCATTTCAAGGCCGAGTTTCTGGAAATCGGGCCGGAAGGCGTCCCGAAGAATCTTTTTTGTGGTTGTTTTATCCGGCACCTTGTATTCGATGGGAAGATTCATGGCCCATTGCGACAGGCTGTCGTGAAGAAAAAGGGGCCGTATTTCCATCCCGAATGCGCCGGCGGAACGGTCAACGCTCTGAAGGTGGTAATTGGCCAGCCCCCCGCGGAGCAGAAAGTCAAAGAGGTTTTTCCGGTATACGGCCTCGTCTTCAGGTTCCGGGAAAAGATCGTTCACGACTGAAGATAAGCAGGGATCATTTTGGATTGCTGTTAAATTGTTTCGGATTCGGTCTGAGAATCCCAGGGGATGAGTGTAAATCCAGTAATAGCCGCCGAACAATTCATCCGCCCCTTCGCCTGAGAAGGCCACCTTGACCCGCTGCGAGATGAAGCGCGACAGGAGGTGAAACGCGAGTCCACCCTGGATATGGAAAACTCCGCCTGCCATGAGTCCCTCATAATGAGCCACATAATCCGGCAGCCATTGCCAGTAGTCTCTGCTTGTCACCTTAAATTCATGATGTTCTGTTTTCAGAGCATCGGCCACTTGCCGCGCCGCAAGCAAATCCGGGGAGTCATCGCTGTCAGCCAAAGTAAAGGTCCGAACCTTCTTCCCGTTATGCAGGCATGCGGCCAGGGCGATGGTCGATGAATCGACCCCGCCGGACAGAAAAATACCCTTATCCATGTTGCCATGGTTGAACATAGCGTCAACCGTTCCAAGGAACAATCTCCGGGTTTCATGAACCAAATCATGATAGTCTGGTCCATGCCGGCCATTTATATACCTTGCCGCGGGAATCTTTCCAAAAAAGTAAGTGTGTATCCCGCCTCGTTCGTCCACGGTGAGAACATGCCCCGGCGGCACCTGATGGATATTTTCGAAAAAAGTCCGATCCGACGAGATGACATATCCGAATACCCTGGTTTCCCGAAGGGCGGTTAAATCGAGATGGGGGATAACTTCCGGATGAGCAAGAAGACCTTTGATCTCCGAACTGACCAGTAGTTTCCGCCCAAGACGGGTGTAATAGAGCGGCTTGATT
>JAQUQY010000086.1 GCA_028715865.1 Syntrophales bacterium | reverse complement strand
CCTGATATCCGCGGGTTCATCACCCGTTTTCCTCGCGTGAAACAGTCCTTCTGAAGTCTCGCCCGGCCCGACAATTCCCATATCGATTTCGTGGGGGGATATCCTGATTTTTGCCCGGGGATCTATTTCGGTAACTTCGATCAAGGCAACTGTACTTTCCACTCCCTTTTCTATTCTCTTTACCTCTGTCACTCCCGGAGACTGGGCCGTAAACAAACCGGTCCGTCCCGCAAAGGAAGCAACGGAAAGATTTGAATTAATCCATCGGCCATTACGCGAGGAAGAAACATCGCTCCGGGCTCCGTCAGACCATAACGCCGTAGCCGTCAATCGCCTCTTCTGCCCTTCGGGAACAATTATTCTAACGGGGCTGATAAGAACCGATTCTATTGTGGCTATGGTGACATTAAACGTTACTACTCTGTCGCCACCGTTTGAACGTACCACAAGGGCTCCCTCGTGATCTCCCTCGCTCAATCCAGTTGTATTAAGTGTGACAGAAAAAGCCCTTTTCCCCCCAGGTGTTATGCCTGACAGGCTATCCCCCGTAAAAGATGGCTTGATCCATGGCGCTGTTGGGCTCAAGCGACAGGAAAGCAGTCCAGTACCCTTGTTTTCGATTGTAAATTCAAGATCTCTGACAGAATTTACCTCCATGCGGCCAAGCGATGTATCCGGTTCCGTAAGGCCCAGAACCGGACCCTGTAATTCATCGACGAAAATGGAAAGGGCATCGCTCCTCACACCCCCCTTTTCAGCTGTAACATGCGCGAACCCCTTCATCTTTCCCGCTAGAAGTCCTGCTTCTACGAACTCCGCGATGTTTACGTCATCGCAGGTCCACCTTACATCTTTGGTAATATCCAGAATACGCCCGTCGGAATAACTTCCCATGGCCCTTAGGGCTCGCTTCAAGCCTGGCGCCATGGGAAGCGGGTATACAGGTTCAATTGCCAGTTTCCGAAGTATCGCTCCCTCTTCCTTCGAGGGTACTTTTTCTTCTACATAGACCAGTACCGGCACATGGAGGCGATCATTGCCTGATGTTATCACCACATGGGCAGAGTGAAGACCCGGCTCCATCGCCCCTGAATCAACGGTGACAATAACCCGCTGGGGGGAACTCTTCATAAATCTGCCCGAGGCGATGTCCAGGACAACCCATGAAGCGGAGGATTCGAGACGCCATGCTTCGCCCTCTGCGCCGGAACTTTGATGAAAGTAAAGCATTTCCATGGCGGTTTCCGGTTTTTTGATAGTTCCAAAATCAATAATACCGGGAGCTGTAACCACGGCGGAATCGTCTCCAGGCTCCGCAGCGTTCCCGGCTTCGGGAAGCAGAATAAATAAAAGGATGACAATCAGAAATAATCTGGAAAGCAGAATGAGGCTTCGATTTTTTTTCATGAAATGCAATACCTTTAATCTCGTTTCAGGCCTGCCCAAGTGTGAAGCCTGAAAAATGAAGTTAAACTAGTACAGGGCCGGAGCGTTGTCAAGTAAACCGGAATACCCGCGGAAACTCAGTCCGGAGGGGAATAGGGAAAGCCTGTGTAATCCTCTTTTCAGCTCAGGGAAGGCGCAATGAAATGGTACGGGAGGACAAAAGCCTTGACACGGTTTTGTGGAGCCATATATAGTCCACCGAAATTTTCGTTATTTCGCTCGAATCAGCCGAAAAACGTTTATATTATTAGTTTTTTGCAGTCATACTAAATAGTGACATACTTATGAATCATAGAAACATTTTTCTTTTGAGTACGCGGTTAAATCAATGAACCAGGAAGATCTCAGACATCTGATGGCTTTAGTTTTTATTGAAGATATGGGTCCGGTAACAATAAACGCCCTCCTATCCGGCTTCGGATCACCCCGAGCTGTTTTTTCGGCATCTTCGGCAGAGCGCGCCATGGTTTCCCGTATATCGGCAACAGCGTCTTCAGGAATTGAAAAATTTACCGACTGGAAGAGGGTTGACAGTGAGCTGGAAAAAGCTTCGAAAATGAATGTTTCCTTGGTCACTCCCATTGATGAAGCCTATCCTGATCTTCTCCGGCATATATATGATTACCCGCCACTTCTATATTTAAAGGGTGAACCCGTTCATGCCGAACTGCCCCTCGCAATAGTTGGATCACGCAGATCCACCGCCCAGGGAGTCTATATTTGCGACCGAATCTCCCGCGAACTAGCGCTAAAAGGGGTTACCATCGTAAGCGGAATGGCCAGGGGTATTGACTCCGCAGCGCACAGGGGAGCCCTGTCCGTTCGCGGAAAAACCACGGCTATTCTCGGATCGGGTCTGGATGTAATTTATCCACCCGAAAACAGAAAGCTTTACGAAGCAATCTGTGACAATGGAACGGTCATCTCGGAATATCCCTTCGGGACACGCCCCATGGCGCACAATTTCCCGCGCAGGAACAGGATAATCAGCGGCATGTCGCACGGTGTAGTTGTAGTGGAAGCAGCGGAAAAAAGCGGATCCCTGATAACTGCCAGAATGGCCCTTGAACAGGGGCGGGAAGTTTTTGCCGTTCCGGGCAGTATCGAGTCGGGAACCTCCCGCGGGACAAACAGCCTGATCAAGGAAGGGGCAAAGCTGGTCCAGAATGTGGAAGACATCCTTAACGAGATAATTCCCCAATTGGACTGTCCCGGAAAGATCCAGCCTGCCGTCAAGCCCTCCGGTACGGAGAATAATGGAAGGCCGTCCACTGATAGCCTATGTGAAGAGCACCTCAACATTCTTCGACTCATCGGAGACACGCCCGTTCATTTGGACAGCCTGACCGACCGTTCGAACCTTAGCGTCAACAGACTGCTCGATATACTGCTGATACTTGAAATGCGAGGTCACGTGAGGCAGCTGCCAGGAAGATATTTTACCAATACCAAGAAGGAGTAAAATTTAAATGCCATCAACCCTCATCGTCGTGGAATCTCCCACTAAAGTGAAAACGCTGAAAAAATTTCTCGGCCCCGACTATGATGTCAGGGCGTCGGTGGGACACATCAAAGATCTGCCTAAAAACAAGCTTGGCATCGATATTGAGAATGATTTTAACCCCACCTATATAGTCAAAGCGGATCGCAAGAAGACCATGACGGAGCTGAAAAGAGCGGCCGCCGCCGCTGACCGCGTCTTTCTGGCGCCCGATCCAGACCGGGAAGGTGAAGCCATCGCATGGCACATTGCCGACGAACTTAAAGGAAAGGATACAAAAATATTCAGGGTTCTCTTTGGAGATCTTACCATGAGGACTATCATGGCTGCCCTTGAAAACCCGCTGCCACTGGATTTTAACAAGTACGAAGCACAGCAGACCAGGCGCATTCTTGATCGCTTGGTGGGTTACCAGATCAGCCCCGTCCTGTGGGATAAAGTCAAACGGGGACTTAGCGCGGGACGGGTTCAGTCGGTGGCGGTAAGGATTATTTGCGAGCGGGAAAAGGAAATTCAAAAATTCATTCCCAAGGAGTACTGGAATATAACAGCTCAGCTGGAAGGTTCGTCACCGCCCGCTTTTGAGTCAAAACTGCTTAAAATCGATGGCAAAAAGAAGACAATCGGTTCTGAGCAGGAAGCCACAGACATCCTCGCCTCGCTTGAGAAAGAATCTTTTCTGCTTCAAAAAGTCGAAAAGAAAGAGATGAAGAGGCAGCCCCCTCCGCCTTTCACTACGAGCAAACTCCAGCAGGAAGCAGCCCAGCGGTTCCGTTTTTCCGCAAAAAGAACCATGGCCCTGGCCCAGAGACTCTATGAAGGAATGGAGTTGGGCGCCGAGGGTCCAGTGGGACTCATAACGTACATGCGAACCGACTCCGTCAGGGTGGCTGATGAAGCAATCGAAGACGTACGCTCACACATAGCCGAGCGCTACGGCACTGAATTTCTTCCGCCAAAGGCCAGGTCCTTCAAAACGTCTAAGAAGGTCCAGGATGCTCACGAAGCGATCCGCCCTGCATCACTTGTCCATCACCCTGAAGACATTCAGCCTTTCCTCGGCAAAGACGAGTTCCGACTGTACCAGCTGATCTGGAATCGTTTCATTGCCTCCCAGATGACACCCGCTGCCTATGACCGCACCACTTTCGATATCGTTGCCGGGCGCTTTCTGTTGCGTTCCCAGGGTTCGGTGATGGTATTTCCCGGATTTACCGTAGCATATAGCGACAAGATGACCGAAACAGCCAATAGCGGGAGTAACAGCAATACAGGTGAAGAAGAGGATTTCAGCCATAAATTACCGCTTCTTGCCGAAGGTGATCCGCTGAAGCTTCTGAAGCTCGAACCATCTCAGAGCTTTACCCAACCGCCGCCACGGTTTACTGAAGCATCGCTGGTTAGGGAACTCGAAGAACTGGGTATCGGTAGGCCCAGCACATACGCCGCCATACTTGGCACCATACAGGACCGTGACTATGTCAGTCTTGAGGAACGGCGTTTCCGCCCCACCGAACTGGGCATGATGGTAACAGACTTGCTGGTTGACAGTTTCCCGGCAGTTCTGGACATAAGTTTCACGGCCGATCTGGAAGACAAGTTAGATCGAATAGAAGAAGGCTCTATGAACAGGCTGGATACATTGAAGGGCTTCTATGCCTCGTTCCAGTCTGAGCTGGAGCAGGCCAAATCGTTCATGCGAAACATAAAGACAGAAGCGGAACCCACTGAACTAACATGCGATAAGTGTGGAAATCCTATGGTCATAAAATGGGGAAGAAATGGAAAGTTTATTGCCTGCTCAAACTATCCTGAGTGCAAGAATACGGCAAACATAAGCACAGACGAAACAGGCCGCGTGGACAGGAAGGAACCGGAGGTTACTGACACCCGATGTGACCGGTGCGGAAAGAACATGATTGTCAAAAGAGGAAAATTCGGCGTCTTTCTAGGCTGTTCGGGATACCCGGAATGCTCCTCTACCCGCCCCGTAGACACGGGCGTCCACTGTCCACAGGAAGGCTGTGACGGCATGCTGTGCGAAAGGAGATCCAGGCGCGGAAGGCTCTTCTACGGATGCTCGGCATACCCGGCCTGTACTTTCGCCAGTTGGAACCGCCCTCTTCCTGAGCCCTGCCCGCTTTGTGGATCGCCTTGGCTTGTGGAAAAATTCAGCAAGGGCGACGGCGCCGTCAAAGCATGCCCCAGAAAGGAATGCGGCTACAAAGCTACTAAGGAGAACAACAGCTGACCGATGCTCGACACAAGTAGTCAGTCCGGCAATAACGTTCCGCCGGTCACAATAATAGGCGCCGGCCTGGCAGGTTGCGAGGCCGCATGGCAGCTTTTGACGAGGGGGATTACGGTCCACCTTATAGAAATGAAGCCCACAGCGTTTTCACCGGCCCATAGATCACCGCACATGGCGGAACTGGTGTGCAGCAACTCATTCCGATCCGATAACCCTGAAAGCGCTTCTGGACTCTTGAAGCGCGAACTATCCCTGATGGATTCCCTGGTCATGATGGCTGCCCGTGAAACTCGGGTCCCCGCGGGCACAGCCCTTGCCGTAGACCGCCAACTATTTTCCCTTTTCGTTGAAGAACGCCTTCGGAGTCATGAAAATCTGATGGTCCGTTGTGAGCAAATCTCGCAAATTCCCGCCGCGAATCCGCTTATCATAGCCACGGGGCCTCTCACATCAGATGGGCTGGCCCGGGCTATCGCCGCCCTTACAGGTTCCGAATCGCTCTTTTTCTATGACGCCATATCACCGGTCATCGAAGCTGACTCCATCGATATGTCCAGCGTTTTTTCGGCCTCCCGCTACCAGGATGGGGAGGGGGACTATCTGAACTGCCCCCTTGACAGGGAGGGCTATGAAGCTCTCCGAAAGGCAATTTTTGAAGCCGATGAAGTGAACCCGCGAGACTTCGAAGACAGAAAATGTTTCGAGGGCTGCCTCCCCATTGAAGTGATGGCCAGACGGGGCCCTGAAACACTCCGCTACGGACCAATGAAGCCAGTGGGGTTGACAGATCCCCGTACCGGGGCGCAACCATGGGCCGTTGTTCAGCTTCGCCGGGAAAACAAGCAGGGAACTCTTTACAACATGGTGGGGTTTCAGACGAAACTTACCTGGCCAGAACAGAACCGTGTTTTCAGGATGATTCCCGGCCTCAGGAAGGCTGAGTTCGCCCGTTATGGCAGTATACACCGGAACACTTTTATAAATTCGCCTTCACTATTGACACCTTCATTGGAGTTGAAAGGAAAGAAGGGGCTCTTCTTCGCAGGCCAGATCACCGGGGTGGAGGGTTATCTGGAATCGGCGGCCATGGGGCTGTTGGCTGGCATCAACGCCGCCGGACTTATAAAATGGGGTTTCAACCCGCCGCCGCCGCCGGCTGAAACGGCCCTGGG
>JAQUQY010000085.1 GCA_028715865.1 Syntrophales bacterium | reverse complement strand
CGATTCAAGGGGTTTTTCAGGGACGTACCTGGAGGATAGAATGGGGCCCGGTGTGACAGTTGTTGATACTCCTATCCGACGTGATTTTCTTCAGGAGGTTCTGTCGAATTGTTGTGCCGTGGAGCCGGATGTTTCCCCGGTAGAGTGAAAGATCGAACAAGCGATGTCGATAGATATAATTTACAGCACTTAATAAAAGTAAAGATCAGCAAGAAGGAGGAATGCACTATGCAGACCCAGGAGAGCATTAGCAAGGAATTCATTGATGCGAGAGGAATGAAGGAGGGGAAATTTCTCACCTTTGAGCTCGACGGTGAAGAATACGGTGTTGAGATTCTGAAGGTGAAGGAGATTATCGGTATAATGAACATTACCCCTGTTCCACGGACACCCGAATATGTCAAGGGCGTGATAAATCTTCGGGGCAAGGTGATACCCGTAATCGACCTCAGGCTCAAGTTTGCCATGGATAAGCACGAATATGACGAGCGAACCTGTATTATTGTTATTGATATAGCCGATGGAGAAGGAAAGCGTATCATGATGGGAATCGTCGTCGATTCCGTATCGGAGGTACTCAATATAAGAAGTGAGGATGTTGAGGAAACGCCGGCTTTCGGTTCGCGTATGGATACGGGTTTTATCCTGGGAATGGCCAAGATAAAGGGAGATGTTAAAATCCTCCTTGATATCGACAAGGTGATGGAATCCGAAGAGATGAATGCCATCGGCGCCATGTCCCGTGAGGAAACAAAGCAGTAAAAGATGAGCCGGCGGATGTTTCCGGTTCTTTAGATGTATGCGTAACTCATGAATATATCAAAGTTGCCATGAAATGAAGGTTTTAAATCAAAGTTGAACAAGCTTTCAGGAAACATGAACTGCGAAAAGACCGTACGACATTAGGGATGCTGCGATGATGACACAAGCGACTGATACCTACGAATTGCGTGACAGGGACTTTGAAAAAATTGCTCGATTTGTCCACGAATTCTGCGGCATCAATCTACATGACGGAAAGCGTGAGCTTGTTAAGGCCAGACTTGGCAAACGTCTAAGGGCGGGCAAATTTCGTTCTTTTTCAGATTATTTCAAGTTCGTAATGACCGCCGATGGCACCGGTGAACTGGTGGCTATGATTGACTCGCTTTCCACGAACCTGACGAATTTTTTCAGGGAATCCAGTCACTTCGATCGTCTGGGTAGTATAGTAAAGGACATGGCAGCCTCAAGGAGGATGCTTAAGCTGCGGATCTGGTGCGCCGGCTGTTCCACCGGCGAGGAGCCATATACTATTGCCATCGTGCTGAGGGAAGCACTTTCGGAACGAAACGATGACATCAAAATTCTGGCTACCGATATATCAACCCGTGTTCTGGACATGGCAACGCGAGGTATTTACGGTACAAACAAGACTAAGAACATTCCTCAGCCCCTGCTGAGAAAGTATTTTCTCCGTGGTACAGGATCGC
Organism: Syntrophales bacterium; assembly: GCA_028715865.1. Lineage (GTDB taxonomy): Bacteria > Desulfobacterota > Syntrophia > Syntrophales > UBA2210 > MLS-D. The sequence goes on along the minus strand of JAQUQY010000085.1, from coordinate 4,900 downwards.
GGGAAGGCCAGTACCGAGTAAAGGATGAAATAGCGGGAATGGTTCATTTCATGCGGTTCAATCTCAAGGACCGGCCCGCCTTTAAGGAGAATTTCGATATAATCTTCTGCAGAAACGTGATGATCTACTTCGATACGCCGACGCAGCAGAACCTTATTGACCGCTTTTACGGTTGCCTGAAAGAAGGCGGGTACCTGTTTGTCGGTCACTCTGAGGGGCTTACAGGTCTGAAGCATCGGTTTCGCTATATAGTACCAAGCGTGTATCGAAGGTAGGCTCATGGCTCAGATAATAGTTGGTGTCGCAGACTTGAAGGTAAGCGGCAACAGGAATGACATACTGGTGACCTATGCTCTGGGTTCCTGCGTCGCGGTTGTGGTTTTCGACGAATGGGCAGGCATTGGGGGGCTTCTTCACTTTATGCTTGCTGAATCGTCTCTTGACCGGAATAAAGCGGCTCTGCGGCCGGCCATGTTCGCGGACACCGGTATACCGTTGCTCTTTAAGTCCTGCTATGACCTGGGCGCGGAGAAGAAGAGGATGACAGTTAAAATTGCCGGTGGCGCCTCAATACTTGACGGAGAGAATATGTTCAGGATCGGCCATAAAAACATTGCCGCCGTCAGAAAAATATTCTGGAAAAATAAGGTGTTTATGGATGGAGAAGATACGGGAGGCGATTTCAACCGCACAGTTCGCCTCAATATGGCGACAGGTGAAACTTTGGTGTCAAATGCCGGAGGATATACAAAGATACTTTAAAAACGCGTGCCAGATACATTGGGAGAGGGTAAATGTCTTTTAATATTCTGATCGTCGATGACTCAAACTCCATGAGGACAGTCATAAGAAAGGTCATAGCCATGTCCGGTTTCGATGTGGATAACTGTTTCGAGGCAACCAATGGTATCGAGGCATTGACTGTTTTATCCGAAAACTGGGTGGATCTGGTTATATCGGACATCAATATGCCTGAGATGAATGGCATACAGCTTCTTGAAAAGATGAGCGACGACGAAATGTTCAAAATGATACCGGTTGTCATGGTGACAACGGAGGGAAATGAAGAAAGAATGAGGGAAGCCTTCGATCGCGGCGCCAGGGGTTACCTGAGGAAACCCTTTCTCCCCGAGGAGTGCCGTAACATGCTCTATAAAGTCGTGGGTTTCAGGGAGAACGGAAAATATGAAACGGACGATGATGATGCTGGCAGCCTCGATTTCTGAGGTTTTTGAAAAAATGTTTTTTCTTTACCTCGAAATGACGGAAGAGAGACACAACGGGCCTTTCCTGAAGGCGTCCATATCTTTCAGCGGGTCCGAATCCGGCGTTCTTGACATGTATTTTTCAGAGTCGCTCCTTACGTCGATGGCTCAAAACATGCTTAGCCTTGAGGCCGGCAAAATAGGTAAGGATGAGAGGGAAGACTGCGCCCGTGAAGCCGCAAACATGGTATGCGGAAACTTTCTTGCCGCCATGGAGCCGGCCCGCCGGTATGATATGACCATTCCGAGATGCATCGAAGTGGATACAATGCAAGAAGAGGACGCTCAGGCGGACGGACGGCGCATGGATTACTCGTCCGGCGGAACCAACTGGGCATTGGCGGCAATTCTTTCGGCAGGGTTCAGAGGGTCATGACATATTTGATGACCAGAGGTGACCTTTGTAATCGGGATAAAAGGCACTTATATTTAGGAAGGCTTTAAGAGGAGCCCATGGAATGAAAAAAATTAGGCTTCTGATAATCGACGACTCCGCGATAGTCAGAAAAGTTCTGTCCCAGGAACTGTCGAAATATCCCGATATAGAGGTTGTTGGAACTGCTCCGAATCCGTACGTTGGGCGTGATAAAATCATTGCCCTTGAACCCGATGTCATAACGCTGGACATTGAGATGCCCAGGATGGACGGCATCACCTTTCTGAGGAAGCTTATGAAGTATTATCCGCTTCCCGTCATTGTCGTAAGCGCCCTAACTCCCAGGGGGAGCGGAATGTCACTCGAGGCACTGGAAATCGGGGCTGTCGATGTGGTGGCAAAACCCGGGGGATCCTATACAGTCGGTGACATAAGTCAGGATCTGGCTCAGAAGATAAGGATCGCCGCAAGGGCGAATGTTCGAAACCGCCGCGGGGAAACGGAAAAGGAAGGCGCCCTGCCGGAGGTTGCCACGGCACTGAGTAAGACTTCAAACAAGGTCATAGCCATCGGGGCTTCGACGGGGGGAACGGAAGCCCTTAAAAAGGTTCTTACGCGCATGCCTGCGAACGCGCCTGGTATTGTCGTTGTTCAGCACATGCCGGCCAATTTCACGACAGCCTTTGCAAAACGGCTTAATGAGATCTGTGCCATGTCCGTCAAGGAAGCGGAAGATAACGACGCCGTAACCCCGGGCAAAGTGCTCGTTGCTCCGGGTAATTATCACATGATCTTTCGAAGAAGCGGCGCTCGATATTATGTTGAAATTAAAGACGGCCCCATGGTTCACCATCAGCGCCCGGCCGTTGATATCCTTTTCAAATCCACGGCCCGATACGCGGGAAGCAACGCCGTAGGCGTAATACTGACGGGAATGGGCGCCGATGGGGCCCAGGAGCTGTTGGAAATGAGACAGGCGGGAGCCTATACGCTGGCCCAGGGCGAACATAGTTGTGTCGTATACGGAATGCCAAAGGAGGCGGTAAAAATCGGCGCCGCCGAAAAGGAACTTCCCTTGGGGAGCATAGCCGATGAAATCCTCAGGATGGTGTAAAGCATGGAACGTGACAGGATTGAAACGCTTATCGACAATATGGCCGCAGGCATTTTAATGTTTGACGGAGATTCGATAGACATTCCGTCGGCCGGAAAACTACTTAACGCCATGGAGGAGGTCATCAGGGAAGCACGGAACCGGGGGATGACGGAATTGTTGAATATCGCGATGGAATTGAGCAGGCTACTTGAAAGCATCGTTCTGGAGAGGGTTGACGTCAAAACGGGTTCCGCCCTATTCGGTGATGGTATTACGACGATGCAGGAAATGATTCTCGATTTCAAGGAGAGCAGGTCATCAGCCGCTTCAACCGATTCCTTCATGACCCGGCTTTCGGAAGTATCGGGCGCGCCTTCCGGAAGCGCAGCGGTTGCCGCGGAAGAAAAGCCCGGCAAGGATAATGAAGCCGAGCTCCATGAAACTTCGCAGCCACAGCATCCGGTTGGATCTCTGGAGGAAGACTTTGTGGTTCAGGATGAGTCGCTAATGAGAGATTTCATCACCGAGGGCCTCGAATATATCGGTGAGATTGAAGTTAACATACTGAATCTTGAACAGAATCTTCAGGACCTTGAATGTATAAACGCTGTTTTCAGGCCTTTTCATTCCATCAAGGGGGTGGCTAGTTTCCTGGACCTTAGGGACATCCGTGACATCTCACACGAGCTGGAAACCCTCCTGGACAGGGTAAGGAGTGGAGAGCTTTCTGTTAATTCAAAACTGATCGATATTATCCTCGAAGGAGCCGACATACTCAAGGAAATGATTGGAAGTCTCACGGAGGTGCTCGACGGAACCCGCCGTAAACCCCTTGTTCCCGATCTTAGCCGTTTGAGGGAAGCAATATCCACTTTCGATGAAGACGATGATGTCCATGTACCTGACCAGCAAGGTCCCGTAAAGAAACTGGGAGCTATACTGGTAGAGGACGGAGTTATCTCTGAAGAGGCCCTGGAGGAGGCTCTTAAACAGCGGGCCAGCGAAAAGGAGAAGATAGGAGAAACGCTTATAGCCTCGGGAAAAGCAAAACCGAAGCATGTTCTTGATGCCCTGCGCAAACAGTCCAGGCAGACCGCCGAGACAAATACGATCAGAGTGGACGTAAAAAAGCTGGACGATTTTGTGGACATGATAGGAGAGCTGGTGATAACCCACGCTATGATTAAGCAGAACATCACTAATCAAAAAGCGGCGGATCGAAAACTTATGGCCGACTTGGCACAGCTTTCAAGCATAACCTCAGAATTGCAGCGCACATCAACCAGCCTCAGGATGGTCCCTATACGCCAGACCTTTCAGCGTATGGCGCGTCTGGTGAGAGACCTCGCGAAAAGTGTAGGAAAGGATGTGGCCGTGGTAATGGAGGGAGAGGATACCGAGATTGACAGAAACATGGTGGAAGAGATTTATAACCCTCTCGTTCACATGGTGCGCAATTCCGTTGATCATGGCCTTGAAACAACTGAAGAAAGGGTGGCTGCCGGCAAGGACAAACGAGGAACGGTACGCCTGAGCGCCTATCACAAAGGCGGTGATGTAGTCATAGAAATCAGTGATGACGGGCGGGGCCTCAGCACTGATAAAATTCTGAGAAAAGCCCGTGAACGGGGTATCGTCAGGGAATCGGACGAACTAAGCGAGCAGGATATATATAGGCTTCTTTTTATGGCGGGATTTTCCACCGCCGAAAAAATAACCGATGTCTCGGGCCGTGGTGTTGGCATGGACGTGGTGAAGCAGGCAGTGGAAAAATTGCGGGGGAAAATTGAAATCAGGAGTGTCGAAGGAGAGGGTACCACCTTCGCGGCATTCTTCCCGCTCACGATGGCTATAATAGACGGCATGATAGTAAAGGTGGGTAATGAAAAATATATTATTCCCGCGACGGCGATTCAGCGGTTGTTGCGTCCCGAAAGGGAGCATTACACTAATGTTGTGGGCGGGGGCGAGATGCTGAACGTAATGGGGAAACTGATGCCCCTGATCCGTCTCTATGACATCTTTTCGGTTGAACCAGCCTACAGAGAGCCATGGGAGTCCCTGGTGGTTGTGGTTGACGCGGATAACCGCTCAAAGTGCTTACTTGTGGACGAAGTTGTTGAAAAGGGCGAAGTGGTTATAAAATCACTGGGAGGAAACTTC